>JBDHVF010000040.1:0-21042 GCA_039809605.1 Polyangiales bacterium
GGGTAGCCCTTCCGGGGGACTGGAGTTTCCATGATCCCACAAGTCTAGCAGCAATCTTCGGGTAGACACGCTCTGAGCGCCGCCGACCGGGCAAGCCCCGCCGCCCTCGCCCAGGCGCTCGCTCGCACGGCGTCGGATCTGGCGCGCGGCGGCGGTGGGATTCTGTTCATCCCGAGACGCACCATGGACATGGACGCTCCGGACGCCCCGGGCGTGGCGGGCGCATGGTTGTTGGAGCTCACGTCCAACGTCGAGATCCCCGGGCGGGTCGAGCTGATGTTCGCGCCCGGCGCGGCGCTGATCCCCGTCATGCCTCCGCGCTCGAACACGGCGCTCGTGATTCGCGGGAAGCTCACCGCCCCTCGGGCGCCCATCTTCGGCCCTGCCTCGCTCGCCCCGCGTGTGGGACCGGGTCTCCCTTCCGATCGACGGCCGGCGCGAGTGCGGCTGCTGAGCACTGCGATCGAGCGGGTGCACCCCGAGTGGTGGGGGGCAGGCTCGGGCGACTCGACGGATGATACCGTGGCGCTCCAGGCGGCGTTCGACGCGGCCCACCGCGACCGGCGCGATGGAGTGCCGTGGCTGAGGCCCCTCGTGGTGGAACTCGCGGGTCCCTACCGCCTCATGACACCACTCCTCGTCGGCACGGCGGGAGGTTCGGCGACGGAGGTCAACCCTGGTACCTTCGAGGTGCGCGGCGTGCCTGACGCCCCGTCCCGACCGAACCTCGTCTGCGACGAGTCGCGCTTCGTCGGGGAGGCGATGATCGTCGTGCAGGGGGTCGATCAGGTGCGGTTCGACGAGGTGCGGTTCGATGGCCGCGGTGCACCACGCGCATGTCTGAGCCTGCACATGCACGGTAGCGGAGCGGCGCGCGACGAGTCGGGCCATCACCTGCGTCGTTGCGTCTTCCGGGGCGCAACGGATCAACTGCTGCTGGCCGACCACGACACGCCCGTCGTGTCCGTACCCGCGGGCCGCGCCAACGCGCTGCTGGTCGAGGGGTGCTCGTTCCTGCCGTCCCAGCAATCCATGTCGCTGCGTGCGGTGCGGCTGCGTACCTCGCCGAAGCTGGGGGTGGAGTTCCGCAGCACCTCCTTCGTGGGAGTCGCGTCGGCGATGCTCCACATCACGTCGACGGCCGTGTCGATGACCCACTGCTACTTCCACAACGACGGCGCGCCGACGCGTCTGGCCGGGGATGTTCCGTTCGAGAGCCTGCATACGCTCGGACCCGAGGGAGGCGTCGATGTGTTTCTCGACACCTTGGGGGGAGAGCCTCCCGGGAGCGTCTCGGTGATGCACTGCGCGTCGCGCAGCATGCAATTCCTGGTCAGCCGGGGAAACGCCGGTCAGCACGTCGGGGGCGACAGCACCATCACCGGCCTGCGCCACGCGCTCGACCCCGAGAGCCTGCGGTTTCAGGTCCAACTGCTGGGGCCCTACCTTCGGCCTTGGGAACCCACCGTGATCCCGCCGGATCCGGTGATCCCCGCGGTGATCCAGCCCATCGCGTCGAAGAAGCCCCTCCGCCTCGGAGGTACGCTCGGAGCTGCTTTCCCGTCGAAGGGCGAGTCCCCGGACGTGCGGCCCGAAGGAGGGCTCGTGGCCCCCGGAACTCTCGTGGCGCCGAGCCTCAAGAGCATGGTGTCCAAGCTCGCCGAAACGAGCGACGTCCCGAATAAGATCGTGGATCCCAAGGCCGCCCAGGGAATCGTGCCCACGGCACCGCCGCTCGACGGTCAGGTTCTCGCGTTTACCCAGAAGGGGTTCTCTGCGAGTTACAGTGGTCCCTTGCCGCCGATCATCGACTGGAACGGCCGTGCGCAGGGGGCTGGCGGCCTGATCCTGTGCGGCTGCCGTTTTGATCGTCCCGTTCTCGATGCCGGGCCGGCGATCGTAGGACGTTCCCTCACCCGCCCGATCTTCGATCTCGGGGTGCTGTGGGGCGACCCGGACAACCGGAGCAGGCTGATCGAAGTGGTCGGATCGATGGGAATTTCGACCACGGAAAGCGAGGATCGGCCTGGGGGACCCATGCGCTAAGCTCGCATGGTCTCACTCCGGCACTGAACGCCCGCCCACGTATCGGGACTCTACGATTTCGCCTCAAGGCACCTGCGGTCACCACCGTTGATCCCGGGCAGGAGGCGATGATGACCCCAACGATGACCATCCCCCAGGTGAGCGCGCCGACGCTGCTCGCGCTCTGCCAGGCGCTCCACACGGCGCTCCACGCCGCGCAGGCCGCGCAGGTGCAGACCTCGGAGGCCCAGGCCGCCAACACCCGCGGCCGCCGCCGGCAGGAGAACGAGCCCGTGACCGCGGTGCCCGTGCCGATCGCGGGCGGCGTCACGTCGTGCATGAGGCGCCTCGACGGCGCGTGCGCGACGCTCGCGCAGGCCCGCCGCGACGGCGCGAGCCGCTCCGAGGGGCGGCCCCGCCGCGTCGTGCGCCAGCGGCTGCCGGGGAGGTACCGCAAGGCGTGGGGCGCCGTGGTCGGGCTGCTCGCGGTGTGGCGCAAGGCGGGCGTGCTCGACGAGCTCCCCGAGGCGTCGCGGCACGCGCTCGAGCGCGTGTTCGGCGCCGACTTCGCAGCTCCCTCCATGCGCGGCGGCGCCGGCGCGGCCTGGGTGCGGGGCGGCGAGCTCATGGCGCGCATGAAGGCCGACGGCGTCGACGCGCTGATCACCTCGCTCGGCGGAGGCCGCGTGCTCGCGAACCTCGGGACCGTGCACGCCGAGGTGGGCGCCGCGTTCGGCATGACCGCCGCGGTGCCCGTCGCGTCCGCGGGCGCGAGCGCCGGCGACGCCGCGTCCGCCGTGCGCTCGCTGGTGCGCGAGTACGCCCTCAAGGTGAGCGCGATGGTCGACCCCGAGGTGCCCGGCTCCGACGCGCTCGCGGCCACGCTCCTCGCGCCGCTCGACGAGCTCTGCGGCGCCCCGCGCCCCGCGAAGGCGAAGCGGCCCGCCGCGCAGCAGCCGAAGCAGCCCGCCGCGCCGCCGCAGAACACGCCGTCGCGCGGCGCGACGGAGCCCGCGAAGGACGCCACCCCGCTGCGCCCCACGGGCTGATCCGCGGCGCCCGTCGCGGCGGGGCGGCGCTTCCGGTACGATCGCCGCGGTCGCGCGGTCACTCCCGGCCGCGCCGCACGGAGAGAGACGACGCCCCCATGGGCCGCGCCCTGAAGGTCATCGGAGCGGATCCGCCCCCTCGCCCGAGCCGCGTGGCGCTCATCTCGCTCACCACGTTCTGCAACGCGCGCTGCCGCTTCTGCTGCGTGCTCGACATCCTCAACAAGCCCGAGCACAACCCCTCCGACGAGCGCATCTTCGAGCGCATCCGCGAGGCGCGCGAGCGCGAGGGGTGCACCACGCTCGGCTTCACGGGCGGCGAGCCCACGGTGCACCCGCGCTTCGCCGAGTTCTGCCGCTACGGCCGCTCGCTCGGCTACGAGTCGGTCACCGTCAACACCAACGGCATCAAGTTCAAGAGCCGCGCGTGGACCGAGGCCGCGTTCGAAGCGGGCCTGAGCCACGTGGACTTCTCGATCCACGGCGACACGGCCGAACTGCACGACGCCATGATGGACCGCGCGGGGGCCTTCGAAGCCTTCGTGCGCGCCATGGAGCACGTGCGCGAGCTCGCCCCGCGCCACGGCGTCGAGCTCGGGGCCACCACCGTGGTCACCGCGCGCAACGCCCGGCGCCTGCCCCAGATCGCCGACCTGCTGCTCGACCAGGGCATCCGCGCGCTGCGCTTCAAGCACTGCTTCGAGGGCGGCGAGGGGGCCGACGCCGAGCTCGTGGCCCCCTACGCCGAGCTCATGGGGCCCGTGCGCGAGGCCGTGCGCCGGGTGCGCGCGCGCCGCGGCAGCGTGACGGTGACGCACTTCCCGCTGTGCCTGCTGGGCGGCGAGGCCGTCTTCGCGACGGACTTCGCCGACGAGTCGGTGCTCTCGATCGACCGCGACGGCTCGGTGCTCATCGAGGGCCGCGCCTCGACGCACCGCCGCGAGAGCACCTCACGCTGCGACGGCTGCGAGCTCGCGGGCGTGTGCACGCGCCTCGACCGGCGCTACATCGCCGCGTTCGGCGAGGGCGAGCTGCGCCCCGTGCACGGCCGCGCGGCGCTCGAGGCCCTCGTCGCCGACGGCCTCGCGGCCCACCCCGGCGAGCCCATGCGCTCGAACGTGCGGCGCTTTCTCGACGCTACCGCGCCCGAGGGGGCGCGCGACACGATCACCACCGAGGCGAGGCCCATGAGCCTGGGATTCATCAGCCCGACGTTCCGCGTGCTCGAGGTCAACTGGGAGCACGACTACGAGATGGTCAAGCTCGGCGTGCCGACGGTGATGGGGCACCTCTACCGCCTCGGCCACCGCGACGTGGAGCACTGGGACTTCGACGCCGACATCTGCGACGCCTGCGCGCTCGACCCCGCGGCCTTCGACCTGCGCGCCTACTTCGACGAGGGGCGCGTGAGGGGCTTTCTCGACGGCACCGACGAGAGCCTGCGCGCGCAGACCGAGAAGATCCTCGACACGCTGGGGGTCACGGCCAAGAGCGTCTACGGCATCTCGCTCTCGGCGGTGCTCGACCGCATCGTGAACGTGATGGCCCTCGCCGCCGTGGGGCAGTGCATGGCGAAGGTGCTCAAGGAGCGCCACCCCGCGTGCACCGTCGTGATGGGCGGCATCCAGGCGTCGCCCGACTCGACGCACCCGCGGCTCTACAAGCAGATCATGGAGCAGTGCCCCGCCATCGACTACGCGTTCGTGGGGCAGGTCGAGGCCGCGACGATCCAGATGTTTCGCAACATCTGGGCGGGCCGCCACGACAGGAACCGCACCCTCTCGGCGCGCGTGATCTACCGCGCGGAGGATGGCTCGGTGCACGTGGGCGACGGCTCCGTGGGCTTCGAAGCGATCGACGACGACCTGCGGGGCCTCGCGGGGCTGCGCAAGGGCCTGGCGATCCACACCAACCGCGGGGCGGCCGAGGCCCTCGGGGCCTCCCACGACGAGGGCGGGTGCGAGACGACGAAGCCCGTGCCCGTGGCGAGCCTGTTTCGCAGGGCGAACGAGGAGGCCGAGGTCGAGCGCACCCACGTGCCCGCGCCCGACGGGTCGCGCGCGGTGGACTACGACAGCACCGACCTCGACGCCCGCGAGGCCGGGGCGCACGCGTGGGATCGCATCCCCGCGGCGGTGCCGGTGTTCGATCCGAAGCTGGTCGACAAGTTCCGGTACTCGGGGCTTCAGATCATGAAGCGGTTCCACTTCGACCGCGACACGATGCTGCGCTTCTCGCGCTTCGAGGGCGACCGCATCGTGGTGCTGCCGAACATCTTCATCCGCGGGTGCAACGCCCCCTGCGGCTTCTGCACCTACGCGTACTCGAAGATCGAGGGCGAGGACCTCGAGGAGACCATCGCGGGGCTGAAGTTCCTCTCGGAGCGGTACGACTGCCGGCACTTTCACTTCCTGAACACGCAGATCAACTCGGTGTACCGCTACGCCGAGGCCTTCTGCGAGCGGCTCATCGAAGACAAGGTGAACATCCTCTGGAGCGACTGCGCCAACATGCGCTCGCTCGACGAGGCGCTGCTCGAGAAGATGCGCCGCGCGGGCGCCGTGCGCCTCGTGTTCGGCGTCGAGTCGCCCGAGGACTCGATGCTCCGCATGATCCACAAGGGCATCGACGTCGCCCGCATCGAGCGGCTCTTGAAGGCCAGCCACGCGCTCGGCATCTGGAACCACGTGCTGCTCATCGCGGGCATGCCGCACGAGACCCGCGCGAAGCAGGACCGGATGATGGAGTTCATCGAGCGCACGGCCTACGCCGTGAACTTCTACTCGGTGAGCTCGTACTACCTCATCTCGACCTCGCCCTGGGGCAAGGAGCCCGAGAAGTACGGCATCGAGCGCATCACCTCACCCGAGGGCTACCTCGAGGAGCAGTCGTTCCACGAGGTGAAGGGCGGCCGCTGGGAGAGCGACGGCCTCCGGTGGCCCGAGAAGCGTAAGCAGATCGTCGAGAGCACGCAGCGCTTCTACAAGACCATCTCGCGGGCCAAGGGGCAGTCGCGCTGCGTCGCGGGCAACATCGACCTCTACCTCCTGATGTTCCTCTACTCGACCCTGGGGCACGAGCAGAAGGCCGAGATCGAGCGCATCTACGTCGAGACCTCGCGCGAGATCTTCCCCGGCGCGCAGTCGGGCGACGCGAAGCCCTTGATCCGCGACGTGGTGCCCGAGCGAAACCGCTTCCGGGTGCTCATTCCGCACGTGGTGGGGCGCGTGAACGAGGGCGACCAGTCGGCGCTCATCCAGGTGCCCATCGACTTCATCGTGTCGCCGCGCTCCGAGGGACGTCAGGGCTTCGCGGGCAGCGAGCGCTACACCTTCGCGTGGCACAGCGAGGCCCTCGCGGGCCGCGACGACCGCCTCTCGAAGAACGAGGCCATGATCGTCAAGGAGTCGATCCCCGCCCTCGTCAACGGCCTGGTGCGCCTCATCGGGCCCTTCCTCCAGGCCATGGACGCGAAGCTCGCCCCCACGACCCCCGAGCGCATGGCCGAACTCGCGGCGATCAACCTCCCGCGGTACAAGCCCTTCGCCAACGAGGGCTACCAGGTGGTCGGCCCCTCGACGAAGCGCTCGGTGATGGACCGCACCCTCGAGTGGAGCCAGGGCAGCGCGCCCGAGAGCTGAGCTACCGGCACATCCCGCCCGAGCACGTGGTCCCCGTCTCGCACACGAGCGCGCCCGGGCAGCAGGGCTCGCCGCGGTGGCCGCACGCGCGCGGCGCCGCCGTGCAGATGCCCAGCTCGCACACGAGCGGAGAGACGCACGGAGCGCCCGCGTCGGAGCAGCAGGGGTAGCCGCCCTCGCCGCACGCGCTGCCCGGTCCCACGCAGCGCCCGCCCGCGCAGGCGTCGATGCCCTGGCAGCGTCGTCCGCACGCGCCGCAGCTCGCGTTGTCGATCGCGAGGTTCACGCACACGTCGCCGCAAAGCGAGAGCCCCGGTCGGCATGGGCCGTGGTGATCGGGCGGCACGTCGCGCGGAGGCTCGATGGACGCGTCGGGCGTGTCGGTGACGACGTCCGAGGCGAGGTCGTTCGCGGGGGCGTCGCCGAGGTTCGTGGGGGGAGCGTCGGCCACGGCGCTCTCGGGGGGAGCGTCGCCAACGGGGGCCATGTCGAGGGCGGCGTCGTGTGTGGGGGATGTGGTGCGCCCGCAGGCTCCGAGCGTGAGGGCGAGGGCGAGGGTCGTGCACGGGGGGCGGATGCGCACGCGGGCGAGTCTACGCCGTTGTGCGCGGGGCGCGCGGTGGGTACCGTCTCGCCTTCGAGAGGGAGTAGAGGTGTGAGCGATGCCGAGTGACGCTGCGCACGAGACGAAGGCCGAGTTCGCCGCGCGAGTCGCGCGTGCCGTGGAGTCTGCGCTGGGCTCCGACGCGCTGCCCAACCCCGAGGGGTGGCGCTTCGCGGGCGTGACCCTGCGCGCGTGCCGCGGGGGAGACAACCGCATCGAGGCCGACACCGACCCCGTGGTGAAGCTCGAGCTGCCCGACCGCTCGCTGCACCTGGCCGTGATGAAGCGCGACGAGGCCAAGGCCTCGTACCGCCACAGCGAGAAGTACGACCTGTCGTACTTCTCCGACGCCGAGGGCGAGTCGCAGCAGAGCGTCTACGACCGCGACCGCGAGACGATCGACCGCTTCTGCGACTGGGTCTCGCAGTGGGAGAAGTCGTCGTAGCGCGACCTACGGCGCCGCGGTGAAGCCACGAAGGAGCGCGGCGAGCCTGAGGCCGAGCGCCTCGTCGTCATCATCACGGTCACGGCGCCAGCTCGCGGGGCCCAGCCGAAGCATCTGCGCGTGCGGGGCGTCGTTCGGGTCCCCCACCCTCGCGAGGAACCGCTCGATCAAGCGGCGATGTGAGGGGGTTGCGATGGTCGCGAGCTCGCGACCGAGCACGTACGGTCCGACCTCGTCGTAGCCGAGCCCCTGCGCCAGCACGTGATCGTCGTATCGGCGCTCGTCGCCCGCGTCGAGGAACTCGTCGAGCAGGTGGGCCAGATCCGAGAGGTCGCGATCTCGATCGCCGGGTCGGTCGAGCCACGAGGCCATCTTCAACACAACGATGGCGGGCAGCGCCGCGACTCGAATCACCGTCCCGCCGGGCAGCTCGAGCGGAACCCAATGAGCGAGCGCGAGGTCGAGGCCCGCGAGGTTCATCCTGAAGCCGCTCGTCGGCCAGACGAGGGTGCCCGAGGCGAGCAGCGAAGGGCCCGCCGGGACGATGTCGACCTTCACGCCACGGGGGCTCCTCCACTGGTGCTCCAGGCGCGCGTCGCGTCGCCATCCGTCCAGCAGCGCGATCGATGTGTCGAGCTCGTCGAGCTCGATGGCGACTGTGAGGTCGAGGTCCTGGGTCTGGCGCCAGCTCAGGGCGATGTGGTGGTGCAGCGCCGACGCGCCGATGAGCGTGAAGGGCTTGTCCTTCCAAGCTCGCGCGACGTCGGCCAGCGCGTCGATCTGATGGTTCGTGAACCGGATCATGGCGGGGCCAGGAGCTTCTCACGGAGCTCGGCGGCGGCCTCCAGCGCGCGCTCGTGCCCGTCGACGATCATCTCCGCGTAGACGAGCAGGGGGTGGACGGTGTCTGGCGTTCTGCCGTCGAGGGCGACCTCGCCGGGGGTGCGCAGGACGACGAGCGGGCCTTCAACATCTGGGAGCGCCTTGAGCCTCCGCGGGAGGTCTCCCGGGAGCTCGGTCGCGTCATGGAGGTGCACGACCGTCTGCGGGCCGCGGTAGTGCCGCGTCAGTCGGAAGCCCGCGGCGGTCCCTCCCCAGCGCCATGATCCGAGCGCGTCGAGGACCGGGGTGATGCGCTGTTCCAGGGCTTCGGGGTCTCGCTCGGGGGGGCGGTAACGGCCGACGAGCAACCGCGGGCGCATCGCGTCGCGGTAGCCCACGAGCCACCGGTCCACGGTCTCGCTCCAGCCCTTCGGGGCCCAGACGTACCCGCGCCGGGTCTTGAGGATCGCCCCCTCGCGCTCCAGCCGTGCGAGCGCGTCGACCGCGGCCTGGCGGCTGACGCCTGCGGTTGCGGCGATCGTTCGCAAGGGCTCGTTGAAGAGAGCCGGGCGGCCGAGCAAGGCGAAGAGCGTCTGGTAGCCAGGGACGCGGATGGACTTGTCGCGCGTCGTGGTGGGCGGCTGTCGCCCTTCGATCTGCGCGAGGAAGTGCTCCCCCAGGGCCAGGAAGCAATTCCCCTGGCGATCGAGGTAGTTCACGCGCCGCGCGGCGAGCTTGTGTCCGAGCGCAGTGCTGATCGCCGGGGCCAGCAGGATCCACCCCGGGCCACGCCTCGCCATCGAATCCACGAGATGATCCGCGGTCGCGCGATCGAGGAAGCTGGTCTTGAGCTCGACCTGGAGCTGATGCTGCCCGGCTGACGTATCGAGCCGCAGCAGCGCGTCTGCTTCGACGGGCGGGCGCGTGCTCGACGAAACAGCTCGCACGAAGGGCAATTCGCGTAGATGGTGCAGGTAACCGTGGAGGGCTGCCGCGCGTCTGGTTGTCATTCCCATCGTAATATTCATTTACTAAATGAAACATTTGATGGGGATGACAATGAGGGTGAATTCAACGTTTTGGTTGCCCGTCACCCGCGCAGGGCCGGCGACGCCACGTGCTTCGGCGCCGTCGGCCGCGACCAGAACTCCCGCAGCGCCTCGACGATCGCCGCCGCGGTCGCCATCGCGTCGCGCCCCTCGGCCGCGCGCACCGGCGGCGGGAGCCCGCCCAGCACCGCGTCTCGAAACGCCGCGAGCATCGCCTCGGTGTCGCTCCCGCGCTCGATCGAGGTGGTGCGGTCGCCCGACGGCGAGTCGTGCACCAGCACCTCGCCCGCCCCGTCGCGCCGCCACGCGAGCCTGCGCCCGCGCTCGCCCGCGAGCGTGAGCTCGTCGCCCGCGGCCGTCGCGTCGAAGTCGAGCATCAGCTCCGCGCGCAGCCCTCCGGGGTACGCGAGCTCCGCGCGCACGAGCTCGGGACGGTGCGCGCCCCGCGCGTCGACCCTGAGCGCCTCGGCGACCCCTCCCCCGGCCGCGCCGAGCGTGTACACCGCGTGGAGGAGCGTCTGATAGAGCCCCTCGCGGCTCCACGTGGCGGGCGCGTCGGGGCTCGCGGGCGTCGCGCGCTTCGTGAAGGCCGCGCGCAGCGGGCGGCCGAAGCCCCCCGAGAGCTGCGCCCGCAGCGCCGCCACGCCCGGCGTGAAGAGCATCGCGTGGGCGGGCATCACGGTCACGCGCGACGCGAGCGCGACGAGCGCGTCGGCCTCGTCGGCCGTGCGCGCCAGGGGCTTCTCGACCAGCATCGGGAGCCCGCGGTCGGCCGCGAGCGCCGCCAGCGGCAGGTGCGCGATCGTGGCCGCGGCGATCACCACGACGTCGGGCGCCGCGCGGTCGAGCAGGGCCGCGGGGTCACGCTCGAGCGCGAGCCCCGCGAAGGGACCCGGGTCGCGGTCGAGCAGGTGCGGCGAGGCCACGCCCACGAGCGAGAGGCCGGGCACGTTCGCCATCGCGCGCGCGAGGCGCTGCGCCTGGTGGCCGCTGCCGAGCATCGCCACGCGGAGGGTTCGCGAGGGCTGCGCGCGCAGCACCGGGAGGCGCCGCGGGCCTTCGGGCGGGGCATCGAGCGGCGCGTCGTCGCGCGGGGGAGCGCGCAGGGCGGGGTGCACCTCGCTGAAATCGAGCGGCGGGCGCACGGTGGCGATGATGCGCTCCTCGTCGGGCGTGAGGGGCGGGCCGGGCACGGGCGCGAGCTCGTCGAAGCCGTAGCGGGCGGCGTAGGGCTTCCAGAGGCCCACGCACTGCGGGGAGAAGCGGCACCGGTCGCACCGAGGGCCGCGGATCTTCTGCGGCTCGTCGTCGGCGTGGGCCTGCGGGGACATCTGGGCGAAGTCGCTCCAGGCCACGAACTCGCCGAGGAAGCACGGGGGGATGCCCTGGCGCGAGCCGACGATGAAGGGGCTACGGCGCGCGACGAAGCGCTTCATGGCCGCGCGCAGGTAGGGCATCACGTCGGAGATGCGCGGCACGAGGGCGAGGTTCTCGAGGGCCTTGAACTGCGGGGTGACGAAGGCGAACGACACGCCCACGCGGTCGCCCCAGGTCTCGGTGACGAAGTCGGCGAAGCGCGGGAGGTACGGGTAGTTGATCGACGAGATGACGTGGTTCAGGTCGACGCGCACGCCCGCGTCGAGCAGGGCGTGGATGGCCCTCACCGAGCGCTCCCAGTCGCCGACCTTGGAGGTGGTGCGGCGCGCGAGCAGCTCGTCGTGGGCGTGCAGCGAGACGAAGGCCTTGGTGAGCCCGGCCTCGACCAGCGGGCGCACCTTGGCGGGCGCGTCGATGAGGGCCCCGTTGGTCACGAGCTCGACGTCGTGGATGCCCAGCCGCGACGCGGCGCGGACGTAGTGCACGAGGTCCTTCGAGAGCGTGGGCTCTCCGCCGCTGAACGAGATGTACCGCACCCCCGCGCGGGCCAGCCTCGCGATGCGCCGGAGCATCTCGCCCGGGTCGCGGAACACGTTCTCGGTGGTCTCGTTGGCGCTGCAGAAGGGGCAGTCCTGGTTGCAGTGCACGGTGGGCCGCAGCACGCGGTTGATCACCCGCGACGCGGCCTCGCGCTGGTGCTCATGCCACGCCCGTCGCGGCGTGGTGCGCTGGTCGAGGAGCCTCCGCGGCTTCACTTCGAAGGGCGCGAGGCCGTCACCTCCGTGGGCCGCGCGGTACGCGTCGGAGGGGCCCGCGCAATGGGCCTTCATCGCGCACCCTTCGCAGGGCGCGGCGAGCGCGAAGCCGTCGCGTCGGGCCACGGGTCTGCGAGGGTCGAAGCGGTGGCGCCTGGGCCGGTCGTCGCCGTGCGAGGTCGCGCAGAAGGGGATGGCGTCGAACTCGTGGAGCGCGGTGGCGACGCCGAGCTCGTCGCAGCGGCGCAGGGCGCGGTCGAGCGGGGCGCGGGCGTCGCGCCACGAGGGGGGCGCGAGCACGGCGGGCTGCGGGCGCACGGGCACGTAGAAGCGCGCGGAGGAGAGCGTGGGCACGGCGCGGTGCGCGAGCTCCACGAGCTCGGGGAGTGATTGCAACCGCGCCGAGAGGAGCGGGATCTCGACGGAGACCTTCATGCCCGCGGCGGCGGCGGCGCGCATGGCGCAGAGGGCGGTGACCAGGGCGCCGGGCGCGCCCGCGATGCGGTCGTGCACGGGCGTGGCGTGCGAGAAGAGGGGCACGATCACGCCGTCGACGCCCGCGTCACGGAGCGCGCCCGCGGCCTCGGGCGTGGTGAGGGTCGCGCCGTGGGTGCGCACGACGATCTCGCGCCAGCCCTGCGAACGCGCGGCCTCGAGGGTGCGCGCGAACGAGGGCGCGGTGAGCGCGTCGCCGCGGAACTCCAGCCGCTCGCCGCCGCCCCGGAGCGCGCTCGGGAGGCCCTGCGCGTCGAGGCCCGAGGGCGCGTCGTGGCAGTCGCAGACGGTGCAGGACGGGGCGCAGCGGCCACCGAGGTTCACCTGTGCCATCGCGCGGGGCATCGGGCGCGAGTCTCGCTCAGATCCCGAACGGAAACACCCTGCCGAGGCCCGGCGGCCTCCGCGCGAGGGTGAGCGTGACCCGGTCGTCGTCGAGCACCCGCAGCGCCGCGGGCTCGTCGAGCAGGCCGTTGCCCTTTGTGAGCGCGCCCGCGATGGCGTTTTCGAAGCGCGCGCCGACCTCGCCGGGCTCGGGCGAGAGCCCGCCGATCACGCCGTCGTAGCGCACCGCGGCGCCGCCCCTGCGGGCGCCGCGCAGGCCCACGAGGCGCGCGTGGTCGACGTAGAGCACCGGCCTCGCGAGCCGCGCGCGGAGCCTCCGGGCGCCGTCGGGGTCGCGCCGCGCGAAGAGGTCGAGCACCGCGCGGGCCTGCGCGATGGCCGCCTCGCAGCCGTAGGTGCAGGGGTACGACGGGAGCACGTGGGCGAAGAGGTTGTTGAGCTCCCAGGCGAAGGGCCTCGCCTCGGCGAGCGTGCGGGCCCGCGCGGCGTAGCGGATGGCCGTGTTGTTCGAGCGGTCGTCGAGCGCTTCGAACGCGCGCACGCAGCACGCGGGGTAGCCGAGGAGCTCGCCCATCTCGCCGAGGCGCTCCGAGGGCCCCCTGGGGGACTCGTAGATCTCCCTCGCGCGGGCGGCGACGCGGGGGTCGCGCGCGACGAAGAGGTCGACGTGGGTCCCCTCGCCCGCGGCGGCGTTGGCGCGCTCGCGCAGGTCGGTCACGTCGTCGCGGGTGCGCACGTACTCGACGGTCTCGACCGCGAAAGCCCTGTATTTCTCGACGACCGAGGGCGCCTCGTCGCGCGGCACCGTGAGGTAGAGCGCGGGCTTGAGCCCTTCGAGAAAGGCCAGCTCCTCGAGCCGCGGCACCGTCACCCGCTCGGGGTCTCGCTCGGGCTCCCGCTCGTTCACGTCGTCGGCGACGAGGCCCGCGGCGAGGAGCGCCTCTCGCGGTGACGCAGCGGCGCGCGCGTCGTCGCCCACGCGCCTCCACGCGTCGCGGTCGCCCGCGGGGGGAGGCGCGAGCGCGGCGGGCTCCACGGGCTTCGACGGCGAGGTCACCGGGGCCGTGTGCCGGATGGCGGCGAAGCGCGGCCCCATGGCGCGCACCACGTCGCGGGCGATGGCCTCGGCGGGGTCGCTCCATCGCTCGGGGTGGCGCGTGAGCCAGCGCACGATCTCGCCGAGCATGGCGAGCTCCTCGTGCTTGCCCACGCGGCGGTAGATCACGTCGTGGGCGCCGTACGCGCGCTCGGTCGCCGGGTGCTTGAAGCGCCACGGCACCTCGGCCTCGTAGCCGTAGCGACGGGCCGAGTCCATGGCGTCGTAGGCGAAGCGGTCTGCGACGAGGCCCTCGTGCAGGGCTTTGTAATAGAGCGCCGTGTCGGGGTAGAGCCGGAGCTTGGAGCGCGCGATCTGCCCGCGGAACTCGGTGAGCCCGGTGCGCTCGATGGCCGCGAGGTTGAGCGTGAGGTCCGAGAGCTCGGTCCAGGGGTTCCAGAGCACGAAGCCGAAGGCCGCGGGCGTCTCGGACCAGGCCGCGGGGTACCTGCGACGGAGCCTGCGGCACTCGTGGACGGCGCGCTCGTTCTGCTCGACGGTGACGCCCTTGTTGTAGAGGTCGAGCTCCTTCTGCGAGAGGTTCTCGATGCCCACGAGGAAGAGGAGGATCCTGTGCCCCGCGCGCTCGGCGGCCTGGAGCGCTCGCTCCATCACGGGCAGGGCGCCGAGGAACCAGTCGGCGCGCGTCTCGATGAGCACCTCGAGGGGCCGTGAAGCGCGCTCGCCCACGCGCTCGACGAGCGGCACGAGGTAGGGGAAGGGGTTCTGGTCGTTGACCTGGATGCGCGCGGTGTCGGGCTCGCTCGCGAGGATGTGATCGAGCTGCGAGAGCACCGACGCGAGGGTCTCGCCCGCGGGCATGCGGGGCACTCCCCCCGTCGCGCAGAACGAGCAGCCCTCGAGCACCACCTTGCGGTCCTCGGGGAAGGGCACGTCGCGGAAGTGGGGGTTCGCGCGAACGTCTTGTTTGTAGGCGCATCCGGGGCTGCCGTGCACGACCGCGGGGCGGTCGGGGCGGCGCGTGGGCCCGACGGCGATGCGCACCAGGTTGTCGGCCGCGTGCGAGCGTTCGAGGGCCACGGGCGCGATGGAGAACGCCTCGGGGGGCACCGGCCTCCCCTCGCCCGCGGCGCGCGCGATGGCGGCGAGCGTGCCGACCTGGCCGATGGTGAGCGCGTGGTCGGTGCCCTCGAAGGCCGTGCGGGGGTCGCCCAGGTACACCCAGACCACGCCGGGCAGTCGCTCTCGGAGCCGCTGGAACACGGCCTCGCTCCAGAGCCGCACGTACGCGCAGACGCCGTAGCGGCCGCGGACCTTGTCGGCCAGCGCGTCGACGGCCGAGAGGTCGCCCGCGTCGGGGCCGTCGATGGCGGGCAGCGTGGCTTCGAAGAGGTCGTTGGCGACGCCCTCGCGCGCCAGGGCCGACGAGAGCGCGGGCACGAGGTCGTCGTGGATGAAGTTCCTGCTCTGGGCGACCTGAAACAGCAGGACGGCGACGGAGGCCGGAGCCATCGCGGCGACTGTCGCACGGGGCTTTTCGCGCGCGCAACGCGCGGCTCCCCATTCCGAGGGGATGGCGGTATGTTCGCGCGCAGAAGGAAGGGCGCGACCCGCGATGGCCGACACGAACCCCGAGCACCCCGCGACGGCCGACGGCCTCGTCAAGCACCACTTCGACAACGGCCGCGTGTGCTGCGAGGCCACGTACGTGAGCGGCGTGAAGCAGGGCCCCGGGCGCATGTACTACACGACGGGCGCCCTCTACGCGAACGAGACCTACGCCAACGACGTGCTCCACGGGCCCACGACCACGTACTACGAGACCGGCGTGATGCAGTCCGAGCTCCACTACGCCGACGGCCTGCTCGACGGCACCGTGAAGGAGTACTTCCCCAGCGGCCGCCTCGAGACGGTCTGCGAGTACAGGGCCGGGCGCAAGAACGGCCTCTGCGTCGTCTACGACGAGGCGGGCATCGTCGAGAAGCGCATCACCTACCGCCACGACGAGGTCGTCTCCGAGGAGCCCGGCCCCTGACGGCGCTCACCCGAAGCGCACGCACCACGCGGGCGGATCGCTCCCCTCGCCCGCCGCGCCTGTCTCGTTGATGCGAGCGCCGGTGAGCCGCTCGGCGAGCGCGCGGTCGCGCGGGTCGTCGGTGACGGGCTCGGCGCGGCTCACCACGTCACCCTCGATCACGGCCGTGGCCCTGGCACCCCGCGGGTCGATCAGCACCGGTCGCGCGAGGGCCGCGACGATCGCGCGCGAGGTGCCTTCTCCGTGGCGCGCCGCGACGGCGGCGAGTACGGCGCCGGCGTGCGCGAGGGCCGCGGGGCAGTCGTAGCGGCAGGCGTAGAAGCTCACGACCTGCACGCGCGCGCGCATGAGCAGCGGGTTGAGCCGCGCGTCGGGCCGCGGGACCCACGCTTCGCGGGCGGCGACGTAGTCCTCCGAGAGGCCGCGGTGCGGGCCGAGCGCGTCGACGCCGCGCGAGAGCCGCGTACAGAAGGCCTCGACGCAGCACGCGGGGAAGCCCAGCGCGCGCCCCACGGCGCGGTGCGCGGCCACGGCCGGCTCCCCTCCCCCGGGCGCGTAGGTCGGCGAGCCGGGGAGCACGGGCTCCTCGGCGTCGCGGAGCGCGTCGGCGAGCGATTGCGTGCGCGCGAGGTAGAGCACGGCCACGTCGCGTCCGCCCATGGGCGAGAGGTTCCGCGCGCGGGCCACGGCGGCGCCCTGCGAGCGCCATCGCCGTTCGAGCGCGTCGGCCTGCGCGGGGTCGACGGTGCGGCGGATGGCGGGCTTGGCGTTTTGCGAGAAGGCCTCCCACTCGACGTCGACGCGGGGCGCGCTCATGGCGCGCGACGATACCGCTTCGGGCGCGCGGATTGATTCCCCCGGGGGCATCTGTCACCGTCCGCGCGATGTCGCTGGATCGCTGGCGCAGGCTCATGGTGCGTCCGTGGTGCGTGACCGCGCGCACCGACCTGACGTGCCGGTGGTGCGAGTACTGCGGCGGCCCGGGCGGCCGAGACTTCGCGCCCGGCGGCCCCGAGCAGCCCCCGGTGCCCGACGGGGAGGTCTGCAACTACCGCCTGACGGGCGGCGACCCCTTCACGTTCGGCGACCTCGCGGGGTGGGTGAGCTGGGTCCGTCGCTCGCCGCGCTCGGTGGTCGAGGCGCAGGGGCACGGCCACCGGCTCGCCGAGCCCGGGGTGATCGACCGGGTGCGGGCCGCGGGGGTCGACGGGCTGCGGGTGCTCCTCCCCGCGCTCGACGACGCGCTCGTGGCCTCGTGGACGGGCGTCGACCGCGTGGCCTCGCGCACGCTCGACGGCGTGGACCTGGCGCTCGACGCGGGCCTGCCGGTGACCTGCGTGGTGGCGGTGAACCCCGTGACGGCCCCTCACCTCGCCGACACGGTCACGGGCCTCGCGGAGCGCTTCGAGGGCCGCATCGACATCGAGCTCATGCGCGCGCCCATGCGGCGCCCCTCGCCGGTCGCCGAGCCCGCGGGCTGGGACGAGCTCGCGGCGTTGGGCGATGCCCTCTCGTCGCTGCCCGACCCCCTCCCCCACGGCGCGGCGTTGCGCTTCGACGAGGTGCAGGGCTATGGCGCCTGCGTGCTCCCTTCGGGGGCCTGGAGGCGCGGGCTGGTCGAGGCGTACCGCAGCGGGTCGCGGGCGCTCGAGCACGCGGTGGCGCCCGATGGGGCGTGCGCGCGCTGCGCGTGGCAGGCCCGCTGCGCGTGGAAGCTCCCTCGCAACGAGCGGGCGCCCGAGGCGATGCGCCCGTTGACGGGCGACGACGTGCTGCGGGTGCAGTCGTTCGTGGCCGAGCGGTCGGCCTCGCACGTGCCCGGCGCGGCGAAGAAGACCGACGCGCGGGAGTACGGGCTGCCCGACCTTTTGTGCTTCGCGCCCTTCACGTCGATGTCGATCCACGAGCTGCGCAAGCGGCCGGTGCCCTGCGCGCAGTCGTGGGTCGACACCACGTCGACGCCCGAGATGGAGGCCCGCGCCCTCGACCTGCCGCTCGCCGAGGTGGTGGAGAAGAACCGCGTCGCCGGGGAGCGTTGGGGCACCCCCTGGTACGACGTGATGAACGAGGACTGGCCCCTGCGCGACGTGTGGAACGCGCCGCTGCTGGTGCACATGCGCCGGCAGATGCTCGACGGGGGCCCGAGCGACCGCTGCCGCTCGAGCTGCCGCGTGGTGCTGGGGGTCGAGGAGCGCGGCGTGGCCTTTCTCACGCGCCCCGACGACGACTTCGACCCCGAGGTGGTGCGCAACCGGCGGCTCCTGCTCGACGACATGAACGAGCGCCGGGCGGTGCTGCGGGCGCTGCCGCTCGACCTGTGCGTGGGGGTGTCGGCGCATTGCAACATCTCGTGCGGCTTCTGCACGGGGCCCATGGGGCGCTACGGCGAGCTCAGCGACCGTCGCTACGACGAGGTGGTCGCGCTCCTGCCGACGCTGATGCACCTGGGGGCCGTGGGGCCGGGCGAGCCGCTGATGAGCGCGGGCTTCAACCGTTTGCTCGGGCACGTGGTCGAGCGGGGCTACCCCTCGCTCACGGTGTCGGTCACCACCAACGGCACGCTCCTGCGCAAGGGCTGGGTCGAGCGGCACGCGAGCGTGCGCTGGAGCATGATCCGCGTCTCGCTCAACGCGGGGAGCGCGGCCTCGTACGAGCGCATGACGGGCAAGCGGGGCTTCTTCGAGAGGGTGCTCGAGGGCATCGAGCTGCTCGCGGCCCTGCGCGACACGAAGCGCGAGCCCTTCACCCTCACCCTGAGCTGCGTTCTGTCGACCAACGTGATGGGCGACCTCTCGCGCTTCGCGGCCATCGCCCACCGGTACGGGGCCGACGTGGTGCTCGAGCCCATGACCGGCGACCTCAACGGCGAGAGCCCCTACAAGACCGTCGACACGATCCGGGCCCTCGGCGACGAGTGCCGCGCCGTGGCCGCCGAGTACGCGGTGAAGAACCCGTCGATCGCCAGGGCCTTCGCGGCCATGGGGAGCTTCTCCGACGAGCGCTCCCGTAAGCGGCTGAACGTGATCCTTCCCCGGCGATAGCAGGCGAAATACAGCGTTGCCGCTCGAGAGCCCGAGCGGCCAGCCGTCTGAGCGGCCACGCGCTCCCGAGGGCGCGGACCTGGGAGACGAAGCTGCGAGCCGCCGAGACGCTCAGGCGGCTGAAGCTGCCCGGCGGCGGGAAGTTCAGGCGCCCAGGCGGGTTGCCGTCGAGCCGTCGAAGCGGCCAGCTCTCGAAAGAGCCTGACCGTCATGCCGCTGAAGCGCTCAGCAGGTCGAGGCTCTCGATCGGCCAGGAGGAGTGAGCGGCAAGGCGTCTGACAGGCAACGCGGCAAAGCGTCAAAACGGCTTCTCCATAAGGCCGCTCTAGCGGCGAGAAGGTAAGAAGCGTGAGCGGTAAACCGTTTTGCAGCAGTTGCCGTCTGGCCGATGAGGAGGCTAGAAGGTCAGACGGTCATTGCTCAAAACGGCCAGGCTATCAAACGGTTGAGCGGAACAGAGTCTGACCTCCTGAACGGCTAGACGGCTGAAGAGACTGGCCGCTCTGACGACGGAGCGGCGAGAGTGCCAAGAGCTCAAGAGGTTCAGAGTAAAAGATGCAGAGAGTTTGAGCGGCTGGGCGGCAAGTCGGTCAATCGGGGAGGGGAGTAGCTGGCTGATCATCGAGCCGCCCAGACGTTTGATCGGCCATGAGGACAGACGGCTGACCGGCTCGACGGTAGGGCCGTTCAGACGGCCACGAGCGTTGGGCGTTCGGACGGCCTCGGTGGGTAGACGTTCGGCCGCCCAGGCGCCCGTGCGCTCCTCCGCGGACCGGCCGGCGAGACGCTCTATCATCCGCGCCATGCGCTTCCCCCTTCGTTCGTTCGCGGTCGTGGTCGCGGTCGCGGCGTGCAGCGAGAGCCCGCGCCCCGGCGACGTTCCCAGCGGCTTCGATGGCGCCCCCGACGTGGCCCCCGACGCGCCGGTGGACGCACGCGACGACGCGCAGGACGCCGCCCCCGCGGATGTCCTCGCGGATGCATCGGCGCGCGACGACGCGCAGGACGATGTGCCGGACGACGCGTCGGACGCGCCGCCGCTCGACGCGCCGCCCGACGCGCCTCTCCCCGATGCGCCCGACGCGTCGCCCGATGCGTCCCCCGACGCGTCGCCCGATGCGCCGTCTCCCGCGGACGCTCCGCTCGCCGACGCGGAGCCCCGCGACGCGCCGCCGGGGGAGGATGCGCCCGCGGACGCCGGGGCCTCGTGCTCGGGCGGGGCGTCGCGCTGCGTCGACCTCTGCGTCGACCTGACGACCGACCCGATGAACTGCGGCCGCTGCGGCGCCGCGTGCTCGAGCGGCGGCCTCTGCATGGGCGGCGCGTGCGTCGAGTGCGCGGCCCCGCGGCTCCGCTGCGACGGCCGCTGCGTCGACCCGACGAGCGACCGGGCGAACTGCGGCCGCTGCGGGATGCGCTGCGCCAACGCGGACGCGTGCACCGCGGGGGCGTGCGCGGCGGTCATGTGCCCGGCGGGCCAGAGCCCCTGCGGCGGGCGCTGCATCGACACGCGCTCCGACGCGATGAACTGCGGCGCGTGCGGGAACGTATGCGCCGGCTCGCCGTGCGTCGAGGGCCGCTGCGGCTGCCCCGAGGGCCAGGCGGCGTGCGCGGGGCGCTGCGTCGACACGGGCTCCGATGCGATGAACTGCGGCGCGTGCGGCCGCGCGTGCCCGGCCGGTCAGGCGTGCGCGAGCGGCGCGTGCCGGGCGCTCACCTGCGTGGGCGCCCAGGCGCCGTGCGGCGGGCGCTGCGTCGACACGCTCCTCGACGCGACGAACTGCGGCGCGTGCGGCCGCGCGTGCCCCGCGGGCGTGCCCTGCATGTTCGGGAGCTGCGGCGCGCCCATGTGCGCGGCCCCGCTCGCGGAGTGCCGAGGGAGCTGCGTCGACGTGATGAACACCGCCGCGCACTGCGGCGTGTGCGACCGCGCGTGCGGCGCCGGCGAGCGCTGCGCGGGGGGCAACTGCGCGCCGATGTAGCGCCTACCCGGCGTCGCGGCCGCGCGCGGAGGCGTCGCTGCCGGGCAGCGGGGCGCAGGTGCCGCGGCCCGCGCGCATCGCCTCGCGGCTCTCGAACGAGCAGACCTGACCGTCGGGGCAGATGCGCGGCGGGGTCATCGGGTCGCCGTCGTGGCAGGGCGACGGGGCGCAGCGCTGCGAGGTGCACACCAGCCCGAAGCCGCAGCGCTCGTCGCTCGCGCAGGCCGCCCCCTCGCGGCCGGGCTCGGGCGCGGCGTCTTGCGCGGCGGGGCGCGCGGGGGGCTGCGTGGCGGGCTGCGCGGGGCCCCGCTGCGCGCTCT
>JBDHVF010000041.1:0-20823 GCA_039809605.1 Polyangiales bacterium
GGTCACCCCATCACCGAAGCGATAGACCGATGGACCTCGCGGGGTGCGCGGTGAGAGACTCCGCGCGCCCGATGAGCACCACGCGCACCGTCACCGCTTCGGTCAGCATCAACCCCAGGGGCTTCGGCTTCGTCAACGAGCTCGCGCCCGAGGGGCAGCCGCTCTCGGCCTTCGTGCCCCCGCCGCTGCTCAACGCGTTTCTCGCCGACGACCGCGTCGAGGCCACCGTCACGCAGAACCCCGACGGGCGCTGGACGGCCACCGCCCTCACGCTCGTCGAGCGCGCCCGCGCCGAGCTCTACGGCGAGGTGGTGACCCACCGCGGGGAGCTCTTTCTGCGCGTCGACCGCGAGGTGGCCAACACCGACCTCGGCCTCGACGCGGGCGAGGTGCCCGTCGCGGTCGGCGACCACGTGACCGCGCGGGTGCTCTCGGGCGGGCGCGCCCGCGCGCTGCGCAAGGTCGACAGCGCCGACGAGCGCGCGCTCGCGCAGGTGATCGCGCGCCACGGCGTGCTCACGAGCTTCGACGACGACGCGCTCGCGCAGGTCGCCGTGGCGTTGCAGACGCCGCACGAGGTCACGGGCTACCGCAGGGACCTGCGCGACCTGCCCACGATCACCATCGACGCCGCGTCGACGCGCGACATCGACGACGCCGTGTCGGTGATCCCCGCGCCCGCCGACGGCGCGCTGCGGCTGCTCGTGTCGATCGCCGACGTGAGCGCGTTCGTGCCCGAGGCATCGCCCCTCGACCTCGCCGCCCGCGCGCGCGCCACGTCGGTCTACCTCGCGGGGCGCGTGCTGCCGATGTTCCCCGACGAGCTCTCGTCCGACTGGCTGAGCCTCCTGCCGGGCCGGGACCGCTGCTGCCTCACGGCCGAACTGCGCATCGACCCCGAGGGCAACGTGACCTCGGTCGACCTCTACGAGTCGGTGATCCGCTCGTGGGCGCGGGCCACCTACGACGAGGTCGCGGCCTTTCTCGACCGCGCCGAGGTGAGCGACAACCTCGCGCCGGTGCGCGCGGCGCTGCCGTGGTTCCGCACGGTGTCGGCGCGGCTCGGGCTCTCCCGCGCGCGCCGCGGAGGCGTCGAGATCTCGCGCGACGAGACCCGCATCGTGTTCGACACCGCGCGCGGCGTCGCCACGGGCGTCGAGGCGTTCGCCCCCACCAGCGCGCACGCCCTCGTCGAGCGCGCCATGGTGGCCGCCAACGAGGCCGTCGCGCGGTGGCTGGCCGAGCGCGGCGTGCCGGCGATCTTCCGCGTGCACGACGAGCCCGACCCCGACCGCGCCCGCGACCTCGAGGAGTTCGCCCGCAACTTCGGCTTCGAAGCGGGCTTCGGACCGAGGATCTCGCCCCTCGCCCTCGCCGCCTTCGACCACCAGATCTCGGGCGCGCCGCTCGAGCCCGCGCTGCGCTCGGTGCTCCTGCGCACGCTCGGCCCCGCGCGCTACACCGTGCGCCCGTCGCCCCACTTCGGCCTCGCCGCGCCGCTCTACCTCCACTTCACCTCGCCCATCCGCCGCTACGCCGACCTCTCGGTGCACCGCACCGTCAAGCGCTACCTGCACGGCGAGCGGGGCTTCGTGCCGGGCGACCCCTCGCTCGAAGGCATCGCGCAGCACATCAACGACCGCGCCCGCGCCGCCGCGCGCGCCGAGAACGACCGCCGCCGCATGCTCATGGCCGCGTACATGACCGAGCACCTCGGCGAGGAGTTCGACGCCCACGTCACCCGCGTGATGCCCTTCGGGCTCTTCGCCACGCTCGACGCCTCGCTCATCGAGGGCACCCTGCCCTTCGACAAGCTGCCCGAAGGCCCCTACGAGATCGACCCCGGCGAGGCCCACGCGCGCTCGGCCACGCGCACGTTCTCCGTGGGCTCCGCGGTGCGCGTGCGGGTCGTCGCGGCCGACGCGACGCTCGCGCGCATCGAGCTCGCCCTCGTGGAGGCGCCCCGTGCGTGAGGTGGTGATCCGCGCGGTCGTGGCCGACGACGTGCCGCGCGTGGCGGCGCTCATCGGCGACGTGCTCGCGGAGTTCGGGCTGCGCTTCGGCGAGGGCAGCGAGACCGACGCGCAGGTGCTCGCGCTCCCCGGCTCGTACGAGGACCGCGGCGGGCGCTTCTGGGTCGCCACCGAGACCGACGGCGCGCTGCTCGGCACGTGTGGGGTGTTCCCCGTCGACGCGGCCACGTTCGAGCTCCGCAAGATGTACCTGCACCCCGACTCTCGAGGGCGCGGCGTGGGCAGGAGGCTCCTCGACGCCGCCGTGGCCTTCGCCGCCGGGCGCGGGGCCTCGCGCATGGTGCTCGACACCACCGAACAGATGACCCGCGCCATCGCGTTCTACGAGGCCCACGGCTTCGTGCGCGACGACACCCAGATCCGCGGCAGCCGTTGCAGCCGCGGGTACGTGCGGGCGTTGTAGCTACTCGATCTTGCGCCACCAGCTCGCGACGCGCTGCCAGCGGGTCATCGGCGCGCGCACGGTGACGAACGCGCGCTCGGCGCTCGACTGGAGCGCCTCGACCGAGCCCGTGGGAATCCCCAGCCCGAAGCGGATGCGCTGGTAGACCTCGCAGGTCTCGCGCAGGCCCTCGGGCAGAGGCTCGCCCCGCTCGTCGCGCACGCGCGCCACGCGCTCGATCGCCTGGTCGAGCGCCTCGCCCGTGGCGGGCGCCATCTTCACGTCGCCGAGCGCGATGAGCACGTAGCGCCAGAGGTTGTTGGCGCGCTCGCTCGGCGTCACGGGCCGCAGGGGCCTGCGCAGGTGGCGCAGCAGCGCGAGCCGCCGCAGCGGGCGGTTCAGGAGGAAGAGCGGCACGAACGGCAGCACGTCGCGCGCCTGACGCTCGGCCTCGCGGAACGCGCGCTTGATCGAGCGGCCGAGGGCGTCCCAGTCGGGCTCGGGCGCCTCGCGCGGCCGGCCGCGGGGGCGGTCGCGGTCGCGGTCCCGCTCGCCGTCGCTGCGCTCGGCGGGGCCCGTGCGCCAGAGGTAGGGCGCCACCTTGGCGACGAAGGCGCTCGACACCGCGGCGAAGACCAGCACCGCGAGCGCGCCTCGCTTCGTGATGCGCGTCGCGCCTACGCTGCGGTGGTGCGTGAGGCTCGCGGGCGCCGCCGTCGCCCCCGCCTGCCACACCTGCGCGTGGTAGTGCTCCTGCCCCGCGAGGAAGAAGAAGAACTCGACGATCACCGTGAAGAGCAGGAGCAGCGTGACGGGCTGCCAGACGCCCTCCTTGTGGCCCGACTGCCAGGTGTGCAGCCGCCCGTTCTTCTCGAGGATCGTCACGATCGCGGCGGTCCAGCAGACCATGGGGATCCACAGGGTCGCGAGCGATCCGCGGCGCTGGAGCGTGAGGTGCCCCCCGGCGAGCGACCACAGGAACGAGAAGAGCACCACCACCAGCGTCGGGGGGATGCCCCCGGCCATCGAGAGGCACGCGAGGATCAGCGTGCCGTGCACGGCCACCTGCACCACCCACGGTCGGATGCGCAGGAGCGCGAGCGCGTTGCCCACGGCCACGCCCGCGGCGCTCGACACCAGCATGATGGCCGTGATCGCGAGGTCACCGTGCCACCACGTGACGGCCGTCGCGAAGAGCACGACGAAGCTCGACGCGAGCAGGAGCCAGTAGCTCCCCAGGACCCAGCGCGCGCGGGCGAGCGTCTCGCCGAAGGGCTCGCGCGCCACGCCCGCGACCAGCCACGGCGGGAGGTTCATCGGCGCGCGGGTGTCTTGCGGTGCGCTCACGCGGTCACCTCCCGTCGAGCACGTACGCGGGGCCGCTGCGGCGCACGCGGTAGAAGATCTCTCCGCGCGCGCGGATCACGGCCTCGACGGCGGCGTTGTCGGCCGCGGCCCTGCGCTCGGTCGCCGCGCGCGCCTGCTCGAGCCGGCGGCGCGCGACCGTGCGGCGGTGCGCGGCGAAGAGGCCGTTCTCCTCGGCGCCCGGCGGAAACGGCTGTAGAAAAGCGTCGACGGCGCGGTGCCCGCCGAAGCGATCGACGCCGGGCACGGGCCCCGGCAGCTCCTCGGCGAGCGGCAGGAACACCCACGTGAGCCACGCCCCCTGCGGCTGCGGCAGCGGAGGCAGCGGCGAGAAGCGCGCGGTCACCACCACCACGAAGAGCCCTCGCTCGTACGACGCCGCGGCCTGGTGAAAGTCGGTGCGGGTCTGCCACGCGGCGCGCGCGCCGACCTCGCGCCAGCGGGCCTGCATCCCACGGCGGCACTCGACCTCTTCGAAGGGACGCTCGACGTCGCCCGTGGCGAGCACGAGCGTCACGTTCTCGCCGCGCTCGGTGAGCGCGCGGGCGAGCGAGAGCCACACCTCGACGAGCTTGTCGAGCGCGTCGCCGAGGATGAGGTCGCTCTCGTCGCCGGGGTCGACGCCCGCGGGCAGGTGGTTGTCGAGCACGAGCCTCACCCTGCGCGGGGTGACGGGCACGGTCTCGGGCAGGCGCACCTGGAGCCGCCCGACCTTGAGCGAGAGCTTCCAGTGGATGCGCCGGGTGTCGTCGCCCGGCACGTAGTCCCTGAAGCGAAAGTGGTCGTCGGTGGGGAACTTGCGCAGCACGTGGAGCACGCCCTCTTCGGGCGCCATGGCCTTCGGGCTGTCACCGAGCCCGACGGGCTGGAGCCTCGGGAGCACCTTGAGCCGCGCGCCCGCGGCCTGCGCGACGGCCACGCGCGTGAGCCCGAAGAGGTCGGTGTACGCGATCTCCGCGGGGCCGATGCGGTAGTCTCCGCGCGGCGTGCGGCGCAGCGCGCGAGAGAGCGTCACGCGCTGCTGCGACACGGCGGGGCCCACCACGTGGCGGCTCTCGGTCGCGAGGCGCGCGGGCAGCTCCTGGTGCACGCGGAGGTTGAAGCCGCCGGGCACGGGCACGCGTTCGAAGTGAAAGCGCTCCTCGACCGAGTCGCCGGCCTCGACGAGCACGGGCGAGAACTCGCGCCCGATGGCGCCGCGACGCGTGGCGAGGCGCTGCTCGAAGCGCGTCACCACGAAGGTGCTCAGGATCACCCCCACCGCCACGATGAGGTACAGGGTGACGAGCCCGAGCACGGCGATGATCCCGAGCTCGGCGAACTTGAACGCGAGCGAGAGCGCCACGGCGAAGAGGCCGCCGAAGAACATCCCGAGGCCCTTGTCGGTGAGCACGCGCACGTGCCGGTGCACCGAGTCGAGCAGCGCGTCGGTGGTGATCGCGGCGCCGCCCTCGCGCATCGCCGCGCGCTCGCGGCGAACCTTCACGGCCACGCCCGCGAGCTGCACCACGAGCACGGGCAGCAGCAGCGTCGACGCGAGGCGCACCAGCGACCCGAGCGTCTCGCCGACCTGCGAGACCTCGGCGAAGAAGCCCGTGATGCCCCCGACCACGAAGGGCATGAGCGCGAGCAGCAGGGTGTGGAAGGCGATCCCCGCCGCGGTGCGCGCCCGCGAGCGCGCGGGCCTGGTCGGGGAGGTCACGGCTTCACCCTGGCACGGCGATGCGGCCCATGGTCTCGATGACGAACTCGCGGCCGGCGCGCGCGTCGGCGAGCATCACGCGGTGGCCGAGCACGTCGGGGGCCATCATCTGCACGTCCTCGGCGGTGGCGTAGTCGCGGCCGCGCAGCATCGCGCGGGCCTGCGCGGCGCGCATGAGCAGAATGGTCGACCGCGGCGAGAGCGACTGGAGGTTCCTCGGGTCGCCCCGCAGCGCGTGGATCACCGCCACGGCGTAGCGCTTGAGGTCCTCGCTGGCGTAGACGAGCGGCGCGGTCCTCTGCCAGAGGAGGAAGTCTTCGCGCGAGATCACCGCGTGCACGTCGTGGATCGCGGGCTCGGGCGCGAGGTGCACCGAGAGCATCTGCACCTCGGCCATCTCCGAGGGGTAGCCCATCGAGAGCATCATCATGAAGCGGTCCATCTGGGCCGCGGGCAGGGGGTAGGTGCCCTCGTGGTCGAGGGGGTTCATCGTCGCGAGCACCTGAAAGGGCGCTTCGAGCGAGTGGGTCTCGCCCTCGACGGTCACCTGCCGCTCCTCCATCACCTCGAGCAGGGCGCTCTGGGTCTTGGGCGTGGCGCGGTTGATCTCGTCGGCCAGCAGGATGTTCGTAAACACCGGCCCCGGCTGGAACTCGAAGGCCTTCTTGCGCATGTCGAAGACGTTCGAGCCCGAGACGTCCATGGGCAGAAGGTCGGGCGTGAACTGGATGCGCTTGAACGCGCAGGCCATCGACGCCGCGATGCTCTTCGCGAGCATGGTCTTGCCGACGCCGGGCACGTCCTTGAGGAGCACGTGGCCGCGCGCGCTCATGGCGATGAGCACGCGGGCGATGACGTCGTCCTTGCCGACGATGACCCGGCGCACCGACTCCATCACCTTGTCGAACTGCGCGCGCACCGTGGCGATGGCGCGCGCGACCTCGTCGCGCGGGGGCTGGCTCGGGGGGGGCTGCGGCGCGTAGGCGGGCTGTGTCACGTGGGCTCCCGGTGGGGCGTTGCGTGGGGGTCGCGCGGCGCGAGAAAGAACGCCCTCACGCGGCGCAGGAAGCGTTGCAGGTCGGTGGCGTAGCGGGCGCGGTAGCGCGCGAGCCACGCCGAGAGCTCGTCGGGGGCGATGCCCCACGCCGACGCGTACGACTCGACGATGCGCAGCTCGCTCGGGTCGGCGCTGCCGTCGATGCACGCGAGCTCGGTCATCAACTCGACCACCTCGGCGCGGCGCGCGGGGGGGATGCGCCCCGACACCTCCACGGGCCGATGCACGCGCATCTCCTCTGGGCGCAGCGGGGCCATGCCCTCGGCCACGACGAAGCGCTCGATGAAGGCCATCTCGCGCGCGTCGTAGTTGCCGTCGGCCGCCAGCACGCTCACGAGCGCGAGCACCATCGCGCGCGGGTCGTACTCGATCGCGAGCTCGCGCGGCGGGGGCACGGTGATGGGCCGCGGGGGCGTGCTCCTTCGGGCGGCCACGGCGCCGCCGCGCACCGCGCCGCCGCCCCGTTGAAAGAGCGAGAACAGCACGTTGAAGCCCGTCTCGACGGGCTCTCCCCGGGCGATGCGCGCGTGCACCTCGTCGAGCGTGCGGCTCGAGAAGTTCGAAGTCACGTAGGCGTCGAGCCTGGCCTCACCGTCTTCGGCGGCCATGCGCGCGAGGGCCCGCTCGAGCGTCGCGCGGTCGCGCACGTCGACGGCGGGCTTCGAGGGCTCACGGCTCGCGCGAGAGCCGCAGGCGCCGCACGCGTGGGCCGCGACCTCGTCGTCGACGAGCACGTGCCCGCAGCAGGGGCAGTGGCCCGTCGCCCGATCGGCGACGCCCTTGGAGTCGGGCCCCTCGGTGACGCGCCCCACCCACTGCGCCTCGCACAATCGGCACCGGGCCTCGGCGGGCACGCCCAGCGCGCACGCGGGCTCCGAGGGGTCGTAGACCTCGATCAGCACCCCTTCGACCCCACACGAGGGGCAGTCGGCCACGAGTTCGAACTGCGTGCGCAAGCGGCGGGGAGTATACGCACGATCGCCCGCGCGACCATCGCCGCGGTATCATCTCGGCATGACCGAGACCCTCAGCGTGCAGGAGCGCTACGCCCCCCACAACCAGTGCTTCGGCTGTGGCCCGGCCAACGAGAAGGGGCTGCGAATCAGGAGCTTTCCCTCGGGCGGAGAGGGCGACGAGCTGGTCTGCACCTGGCGCGCGGAGCCGCACCACGAGGCCTTTCCCGGCATGCTCAACGGCGGCATCGCGGGCGCGCTGCTCGACTGCCACAGCAACTGGACCGCGGCCCATCACCTGATGAAGCTCCGCGGCCTCGAGTCTCCGCCCTGCACGGTGACCGCCGACTTTCACGTCACGCTGCGGAGGCCCACGCCCACGACGGGAGACATCACCCTCAAGGCCCACGTGGTCTCGACCGAGGGGGACAAGGTCGTCGTCGACGCGACGCTCGAAGCGGGCGGCAAGGTCACCTCCACCTGCCGCGGCACCTTCGTGGCCGTGCGCGAGGGCCACCCCGCGTATCATCGCTGGTAGGCCCCGCGCTCAGCGCGATGCGTCCGCGGCGACGGCGGCGTCCGAGGGGGCGCGCGGTGCGCCGTCGCAGGTGACCTCCTGCACGGTGAGGGCTTCGCTGGGGGGGTTCTGGTCGAAGACGTCGTCGGGCAGGTCGGGGTCGAGCGCGACCTCGCGGTAGCGCACCATGAGGTCGACGTTGTCGCGCTCCATCACCACGCGCACGCGCCGGGGGAAGTCGACGCCCGACACGGGCTCGTAGTCTTCGAAGGTGAGCACGGCGCGCACGCCGCGGGCGTCGCGGAGCTCGGCGCGCGAGGGCCGCGGGTGCTGCTGGTCGGGGCGCGCGTTGTCGTGCTCCTCGGAGGAGAGGGTCATCTCGAGCGACTCGGCGCGGCCGCCCGAGCCCGCGATGTCGACGACGTAGTGGCCGCTCTCCCAGTGGATGCGCGCGTCGCCTTCGAGGAGCGGCGGCCCGCCCGCGAGCAGCGCGACGACCTCGGCCGACTCGAGGGGGATGCCCAGGAGCTGCGCGGCCACGCAGGGCCTCGCCTCGCCCGTGTAGAACACGCCCGCGCGGAGGTCTGCCATGGCGAAGGTGTGGTCGTTGGCGATGATGGTGCTCACGGTGTTGCCGAACGCGCGCGTGTCGACGCGGAGGTTGGGCCGCGACACGAACACGTAGACCTCGCCGCGGATGCGCCCCTGCGCGCCGAAGTGGTCGGCCGAGCCGTGCGCGCGGAGCCGCCGCACGCGCTCGTCGCGCGCGCGAACGTGCCGCAGCGCCATCTGCGGGTCGGTGATGGGGTAGCGCGGCGGGCTGCTGCACGAGGCCGCGAGCGCAGACGCGAGGAGGAGCCGTACCGTCGCTCTCATCGCGCGCGAGGGTAGCGCCCGCGCCGCGCGCGTCGCCACGGAACTCTTCGCGCGCGCTCGTCGTGTCAACGCGCGGTCACGGCCCCGGTGCGAACGGCCATCGCGGGGCCGTGCACGGGGCGCTCATCCGTGCGACGATTCCAGCGTGGAACGCCGCGTGCTGGGCGCGACGGAACAGGTGCCTGCAATGAACCGACCCGCCAAGACCGTGACCATGCTCGCCGCCCTCGCCGCGCTCGCCTCGGGCTGCGGCGACCCCGACGGGATCCGCGCGAAGGGGAGCGTCTCGCTCACCGTGCACCAGTCGGGGCAGCCCGACGGCACCGCGGGCTTCAGCCTCCCCGACGACACCTTCATCGACCCTCCGCCCGGCGTGGGCCGCGGCTTCTACGGCACGTGCGCCCGCGTGGGCTCGCGCTGGACGCTCGACGTCTCCCGCGCCGACGCCGTTCAGGGCGGGCTGCGCCGCGTGGTGGTGTCCGCCTCCGAGGGAGCAGCGACCGGGGCGGCCACGGCGTCGTTCACCCTGGGCACGAGCACGTTCAACGGCAGCGCCGAGTGCACCGGCACGGCGGCCTCGTACGGAGACAACGGCGTGCGCCTCACCGCGACCTGCACGGGCGTGCGCGCCTCGGGCGACCTGCGCACCGTCGACGCGACGATCACGCTCTCGCTCGAGCGCTGCTCGGTGCAGTAGCGCTCACCGCCCGAAGCGCGCCCGGAACACTTCGAGGAACACGTTCACCGTCGGCGCGTCGATGTTGGTGAACCGCAGCTCCTTCACCGACCCATCGGGGTGCTGCGCGAACCAGTCGACCGCCGCGTCGACGAGGATGGTCGCGCAGAGGTCCTTGGGGAAGCCGAAGATCCCCGAGCTGATGGCGGGCATCGAGACCGAGCGCAGGCCGAGCTCGTTCGCGGCGTCGAGGCTGTGGGCGGCCGCGGCGCGCAGGTCGTCCTCCTCGTCGTCGTCGCCGCCGCTCCACACGGGCCCGACCGCGTGAATGACCTTCTTGCACGGGAGCATGCCCGCGCCCGTCACGGCCACCGAGCCCACGGGCACCTTGCCGTGCGCCTCGACCCACGCGTCGCTCTCCCACTGCACCTCGAGGCCGCCGCGGCGCACGATGGCCCCCGCGACGCCGCCGCCGTGGGCGAGCCACTCGTTGGCCGCGTTCACCACCGCGTCGACCGCCTCCTTCGTGAGGTCGCCCTGCACGACGCGTAGCACCTGACCGCCGGGGAGGGTGTGCGAGGCGCGGATGTCTGCCATATGCCCCGCGAACGTTGGCGCAGAAGCGCGGGGGTTGTCCACTTGGCGCCCTCCCCCCGTCCCCCTCCCGCGGACGCGGGAGGGGGTGCCTGGGAGTAGCCTGCATACCCTCACCCCCCGCCCTCTCCCGCGAGGTCGCGGGAGAGGGAGCGCTGCCGCCCATCCTCTGCGTGCCGTGCGATTGACTGCATGCCTCGACGACGACGCCTGCGTGCCGTGCGGTCGACTGCATGCCTCGACGACGACGCCTGCGTGCCGTGCGGCCGACTGCATCCCACGAAGTCCGGTGCTTGTCGTGACGGCGTCATCGACGAGGCCTTGTCGACAGTCCGTCGATGACGTTGGCCGCATCTCGGCGGCAGCGCTCCCTCTCCCGCGACCTCGCGGGAGAGGGCGGGGGGTGAGGGTATGCAGGCTACTCCCAGGCACCCCCTCCCGCATCCGCGGGAGGGGGACGGGGGGAGGGCTTCACCCCTCGCGGCGCGACGCGAGCAGCCGCGTGAGGCGACCGGGCTCGACCCGCAGCGCCATCACCCTCTCGCGGTCGAGCGTCACGCGCCCCGCGGGAGACTTCCGCGGCTTGCGCACGTAGCGCCGCTCGGTCCACGTGACCTCGACGAGGTCCTGCCCGCGCGCGTCGCTGTGGTGCGCCGCCAGCGTGGCCGCGTCGACGAGCAGCTCCGTCGGGCACGACGCGCCCTTCTCCAGCGGCACGACCACGTGCGCGCCTGGCACCCCGCGCGCGTGCATCCACACGTCGTGCGGGCGCGCCACCCGCAGCGTGAGCGCGTCGTTGTCGGCCGCGCCTCGGCCCACCAGCACACGCCCGCCGTTCGACGCCGCGTACTCGATGAAGGGCGAGCGCGGCGCCTGCTTCGCGCGGCCCCTCCCCGGCGTGGCTTCGTTCTCGCGGACGCCCAGCGCCTTCGCGGCCTCCATCCACTGTTTGAGAAGTTCGAGCGTGACCGCCTCGGCGCCGTCGACCTCGCCCTCGAGCGCGCGCACCGCGTCGAGCGCGCGCTGCGTCTCGTCGAGCCTCGCCCACATGAGCCGCTCGCCCCGCTGGATGCGCTTCGCCTTCGCGAAGAACCCCTCGGCCTGCTGCTTCGCCGGGCGCGCGGGGTCGAGCTCGACGTCGAGCGTGCCGCCCGTCTCCCAGTCTTCGAGCGTGGCCCTCGTGGCGCCTCGCGGGATCTTCGCCCCCTGCGCCAGCAGCATGCGCCCGATGCGTTGCAGCCGCCCCACGTCGTCGACGCGCTCGAGGTCGTGCTCGACGGCCTCCCTGCGCCGCGCGAGGCGCTTCGCGAGCCCCCGCAGCGCCCGCACCAGCGCGCCGCGACGCAGCTCCGCGGCCAGCGCGTCGCTCACGCGCAGGAGCTCGGCGCCTACCTCATCGGCCTCGCCCGAGGGTTCGCAGACGCGCGGCGGGCGCACCCGCTCGCCGTGCCACGTGACCACCGCGGCGCCCGACGCGTCGAGCACGCTCGCCTCGCCCGCGACCGCAGGAAGGAGCCTCACGCGCGTGACCGCGCCAGGGTCGCCGAGGGCGATCCACACGGCGCCGTCGTCGTCGACCGAGGCGCTGCGCACCGAGCGGCCGAGGGCGTGGGCCTTGAGCGCGGCGATCAGCGGGTGCTTCGATCCCGCGTGAAACAAGGGCGTTCGAGGGAGCCAGCCGACGCCCACCACGCGCGGCCCCACGCCCACGCCGAGGTGACGCGCGCCGCCGGGGCACCACACCGTGAGCGACACGAGCCCCGTCTCGGGCGTGACGTGCGCGGCGTCGAGGCGCCCGTGGGTCAGCAGCGAGAGCTCGGCGACGAGGGACATCGGCGGCGCCAACCATACGCCCACCCCACCTGCCCCGCATGCGCGCATGCGGGGCGCATCACGCGCGCTGACGGCGTCGCGGCAGCGCCCCGCACGCGCTTCGCCGACCTGCTCGACGACCACCTGCTGCACAACAGCGCGCAGGTGATCGAGCCGGGCCTCCAGGCGCTCGAGCTCGCCCGCGTGCTCGCGCGCGGCAACGCGAGGTTCCGCGCGAAGGTCGCCCCGTGCGCAACGAGTTCAAGTCGATGACCGCCAAGGCCCGCCGCGCCAGGGCCGACGCCGCGGACGAAGAGACGCCCGCCCAGTTCAGCCCCGACAAGAACAAGTAGCGCTCGGTGATCGTCGGCGTCCTCCGCTCCAGCGCGCGGAGGGCGGCGACGACCGCGTCGGCGCGTCGCGACAGCGTCATCCCAACCAGATTGCAGTACCAGTGCCCTGGAGGTTCTGCCCTGCGATACGCGTCCCTCCGATGTGGAGGCCGTCGATGTCGTCGTAGATCAGGAGGCCCAGCGGTCGGAGATCGAGCCTGAGGTGCACCAGCGACGGCCCGAGCACCGTAGCGAGCACCAATGCATGGTAGGTAGCCTTGTCGAACAGCCCACAGCTCGTCTTGTCGTTGGCCCGAACAACCATGACAGGGTGACCGAGCGGCTGGGTCGCATCGGAGATCACTTGAACCCATTGGGTCGAGGGCGCAGGGTCTCGCGGCGCCCACAGGTACACCGACGCGTCGTCCCCGACTCGCAAGACGGGATGGTCCCGCCTTCCCAGGATCGTATCGAACCCTGTAAAACGATTGGTCCCGAGCACGACGGTCGTCATGCCACCATCCTCCAATCTACGATGGGCTGCGCGGGCACGGCCGCGGGCTCGACGACCGGCGGCGGGCAGACGACCGACGCCGACATAGGGAGCGAGATGCTCCCGTAGGTCGCGTCCCAGCGAAGTTCACGCGTGTTCAGCCACTCGCGATCTTCCGGCGTGAGTCGATGCCACAGAGGGTCCATGGCATCGCGCACGCGGTCGGCGAGGTCCTCGTTCAACTCGTCGAGCGACAGCATCACCGATTCGAGGTTGAGGTACTCTCGCAACAATGGATTCATGGCTCGATCCTCCTCCAGGCGAGACGCGACTGACCGATGTTCTGCTGGTACTCGGCAACCGGGCAACGCGCCGCCGGCTCGACGAACGCGTGCGTCGTCGGCGCGGCCGGATCTTCACGAACGATCAGATTCCACGGCGTGAGCGCTCGCGGAGTGGTTTCATAGACCGCATCGCTCGCGTGCCCGGTCGACCCTCTGCCCATCGTGCGTGGACGACGATGCGCTGGCAGATTCCAGACCGACCCTGGCGATACGGACAACCCACCCGTAAGCGGGTCAACCATACCCTCGGCATCAGGGCTGATGTCTTCAGGGATGCGCACGCCGAGGCCTCGCGCAGAAGGAGCGACCAATGGGCCACCATCGGCAGTTGGAGTCATCGTTCGAAATATGGACGTCTGCGGATTCATCGGTCTTGCTCATCGAGTTAACAGAGTAACCCAGGGTAGCACACCTGGTAGTGTGGTTGACGCGGCAATCGCTTGAGCGTTAGCACCCTCTGCACGACTACTCGCTGGTCTTGCAGCCAGGGCCTCCCTAGCCGCAGTTCGCTACTCTGGCAGACACGCACCGGACCCATCGGTCATGGAACCGCTTCTAACGCAGGTAAACCCATTCGGGCACGCATAGATGCCGCCGAGCATTGCCTTGTTCACGTTGCACGATCTACGGCACACGAAGTCCGTGCCCGTCGCCGACGCGCAGACGAATCCGATCTCGCAGTTGTTGTCGGCGCTACACATTTCGCCGGCCGCACGAGGCGGAACGACGGAGTGAGGGATGCAGCGCGAAGCACGCAACGTCGCGGAGAAACCACAGTACGGCGCGAAACGCGGGCATCCGTTATTCGTCGTCACGGCTAGTCGATCGCATGTGGTGGGGAGACACGCACCGTATTCAATCACGTCGCTAGCGGCGCGGGAGCAATAGGTATCCGGTCGCCCCCCAGACGCAACACTGGTGCAGTCGTCGTCGGAGCAACACGCCTTGATGCACTGATTGAAATAGCAGACAAAGCCGGGGCGACAAGCGTCGGCGGAGGAACACTCGTCACCCCACCCCGACGTACCGCCGACGACACAGATTCGGTTGGTTGGCGTCACGTAGCACCCCCTGCCAGCGGAGCACCCACGACTCCGAACCGGGCTGCACAGAGCCCCATCAGGAGGATCGCACGTCGCGACTGGTACGTCAGGCACAACGAGCAAATCATCACTTGCCGCATCAGAGATCACGGGGCCGTCTAGCATCGTTGGAGCGTCGACTGCGCCATCACTCGCGAGTCGAAACGTTGACTCCTTCGCGCACCCGCACGACACCCACACAGAAAGGAATACGGCTTGGCCCCCCCTCACAAGTCACCTCCGACACTGAGCGAGACACCCAACGCGGTCGGCGCGACTGACCACGACACTGAGCGCGAGCGTTCGCCTCGCGGCGCGACTGCATACCAGAGGAGCCCCACAGCGACCACGGCGCCGCCCGCGGATAGCGCGGCAATGCCCGAGTTCCAGAACGTCACGTAGCTGTCGTCCAGACCCCGTGCTGTCTGGATGTCGGCATCGCTACGGCAGGTCAACGCGGGGCATAGATTGCCGCTGTCGGAGTGGTAAGCCGACGCCACCGCGAGAAGCACACCACCCGCGACGGCTGACGCAGCTCCGAGTCCCACGAGCACCCAGGGCCCCACGCCTGGACCTCGACGCTCCGCCGGAGCCACTGACACAACCCTCGGATCAACTGCCGTGCGCAAGGGTGTCCGCGCAGCGCGCTCCTCGTGTCTCTGCACGCGCGGCCTCACCTCCGCCCGTGCCCCCGCCGCGACCTGCACCTCTTCGCGCGACGGCTCGATCCCCTCGCCCCCGACCTCCACCACCACGCGTCCCGGCATCACTGGCAGCGGCACCCCATACAGCGCGGCGTTCACCTCGTGCCCTGCCACGCGCACCACCAACCCTGGCGGCGGCGACGGCACCTGCACCACCACGTTGCCGATGCGCGGCGTGATCGACGCCACCAGGGCCCCGCAGATCCGCTGGAGCCGCTCGCGATTGTGCAGCGTGGTGTCAGCCTCCGCCTCCCGAACGCACCCGGAGGCGTGGTCGAGCGCCTCCACCAGATGCCCCGTGGCCTCTTGCTCCTGCGCGAGGAGCAGGCGCAGTGACGTGGTCATGCGGATCTGCGCGGCGCGCGTCGCGAGCTCCAGCGCTCGCGCGTGATCGCCCGCATCGCGTGCGGCGTCGGCGTCTCGGAGCAGGTCACGCCGTGCGACCTCGGCCGGGCCTGTCTGCGCGCTCGCAGCCGCCCCGAACGTCAACGCCGCCAGCAAGATCGGTCCCCCTCGTCGGAACATCGCTTCCCTACTCCGCCACCACGTGTTCGTGCCCCGTGACCGGGCGTGGCGCCGCGGGAGGGCTGTCTGTCTGCGCTGCGGCTGGCGCCGCAATGGCCTGCGCCCCGACCCGAGCCCCCACACGAGGCACCGCACGCGCAACCGGAGGTCGCCCCGTTCGACGCGCCTGTTCCATCGGCGCCGTGGCACCCGCGGCAGGCGTCGCGCCGGCATCGGCCTCCACGGCCACGACCTGCGCGGCAACCGCAGCCGGAGGCGGCACCAGCGCCGCCGCGGGAGCGCTCGACGCCACTGCCTCCGAGGGCCGTGGCGTGGGCGGGCGCGCAGCCTGTACGTCGGCCTGCGTGTGCCTCGACGCGACGACGTAGCTCACGGCTCCGACGACGAGCCCGAGCGCGACGAGCAGGGCGGCGCCGATCACGACCGTGCGGCTACCGCGCGCCTGCCCGGCGGACGGCGTCGTGTCGCGGACGGTCTTCGCGTGCTCGAACGTGTCGGGCGGCTGTGCGAGCCGTGACGGCACCGGCGCCTCGGGCAGCACCGACGGCGCGCGCACGCTCGCAGGCACCGACGCCTCCAGCGCGGCGAGGAACTCCCTCGCGTTGGCGAAGCGTTCGGCGGGCTTCAGCGCCACAGCGCGCGCGAGCACGGGCTCCCACGGGCCCACGTCGAAGCCCCGCTTGGCGGGCGTGGGGCGGCGCGGCGACAGCGCGTCGACGTAGATGTCCGACACGTCGTTGCCGTCGTAGGCGGGCAGGTCGGTGAGCATCTCGGTGAGCACGAGCGCGAGCGCGTAGACGTCGGTCCACGGGCCGGTGCGCGTGCCCGACAACTGCTCGGGGGCCGCGTAGAGCAGCGAGAACGCGCGCTGCTGCGTCTGCGTCGCCGTGTGGCCCGAAGCCGACGCGCCCTCCTCGCCGGTCATCACCTTGGCGATGCCGAAGTCGAGCACGCGCACCGCGCGCTCGCCTCGCTTGTTCACTACGAGCATCAGGTTCGGCGGCTTGATGTCGCGGTGCGCGATCCCCTCGTCGTGCGCGTACGCGAGCGCCTCGAACACCGGACGCAGCAGCGCGAGGCACTCCGCGGGGCCGCGCCCGCCGCGACCGCGCCGCGCTTCGAGGTCGTCGTCGAGGGTGACGCCCGTGAGCCACTCGAGCACCATCCACGGCGCAGCCTCGCCCTGCGGCATCAGTGATGCGCCGAAGTCCATCACGCGCACGATCGCAGGATGATCGAGCGCCGCGATCGTCTGCGCCTCCTGCGCGAAGCGGTCGAGGAACATCTTGCGCGCGGGGCTCGCGAGCTCCGGCGGCACCTTGAGCACCTTGACCGCGACGGGCTTGCGCAGCGCGATGTGAGTCGCGCGGTAGACCACACCGAAGCCGCCCTCAGCGACGACGGCGTCGACGTCGTACTTGCCGTCGAGCCGCGTACCGACGAGCCCGAACGTGTCGGGCGTCGCGGTCTGCTCGGTGTCTGACGGCGTCCCCATGCTCACCGGGATGTGACCCTATCGACCGCCCGGAATACCGTCAAGGCGCATGCGCTCGCTCTGCCGCGGCAGCGCGCGCCCCGGCCCCGAGCCATTCGCCGCCCTGCGCCGACTCGCGCGACACTCTACGCTGACTCGTTTCGACTCTGCGCTGACTGCCGAACGACTCTGCGTCGACTCGCCGCCACCCGACGCTGACTCCCGCGGCGCTCTACGCTGTCGGGCTCGCGACTCGCTGTCGTCTCGCTGGCGGCAGCGCATCGCCCCACGCCCACGGCATTCTGGACCGTGGCCTCGGATGCACCGCATCCGAGGCGCACCCCCAACGCCGTCAGCGTCGGCGGAAGCGCGATCGCGACGTCGACGGTACGTGGGGAAGACCGGCGGCCGCGAGGACGCCGGGAGAGACGCGACGTCGTCGGTACGCGTTCCGAGACGTCGCGGGCGACGCTTCCGCGGAGCGCCGATCGCGCGGCGGTCTCTCCCGGCGTCCTCGCGGCCGCCGGTCTTCCCCACGTACCGTCGACGTCGCGATCGCGCTTCCGCCGAACGCTGGCGGCGCCGTGGCTACGCCCCGCATGCGCGCATGCGGGGCGGGTGTCCAGCGGGGCAGGTGCCCTGCTCGCTACAGCGCGGTCATCTGCGTGCGCACGTCGTCGCCGTCGCCCTCGCGCAGCGCCCACAGCGCCACGGCGTCGCGCGACACCGACGCTTCACCGCCGTCGCCCAGCGCGATCGCCACGCCGCCCGCCGCGAGCCGCGCCGTCACCACCGCGTCGCGCGCGGCCACGAGCGCGCCGTTGCCGCACAGGCCCGCCGCGCCCCACGCCCTGCCCTCGTGGATCAGCACCGCGAGCGGCAGCGGCACCGGAAGCGCCTCGCCGGGCCTCCACCGCGGAACGCCCTTGCGCGGCAGCGGCATCAGCGCCGGCAGCGCGAGGCCCGCCACGCCGTCGATCGACGTCGCCGACGGGGCCGCGACCCACGAGGCTGCGGCGATCACGCCGTGCATGTCGACCGCCACCACGCTCTCGACCGGCAGCGCGGGCAGCGGGTCGGGCGCATTGGGGCCGTAGCGACCCGACGTGCGCGGAGGCACCAGCACCTCGTTCACGCCGTCGGTGCACGTCGGCATCTCGCGCACGTGCGCGGGCACGGGCACGAGGTCTTCCTTCGTGAAGACGCCGCCCGCGACGGGGCCCACCGTGTTGAGCACGCCCTGGAGCACGCCCATGCGCTCCATCGCCGAGATGCCCGTGCGATGGAGCTGCATCAAGAACTTCAGCCGCGCGTCGACCGAGGGATCGGTGCCCTCGTCTCGCACCGCGTTCACCGCCGCGCGCACCACGTCGGAGAGCGGCATCGTCGCGAAGCGCGCGTGCGCCGCGAGCACGCCTTCGAGCAGGCCCGGCACCGCGGCGGTCCACCGCTCGGGCGCCGGCTCGGGGGTCTTGGGACGCTTCTCGCCGAGGCCCGGCGCGCGCGCGCGACCGTCGATGAAGTGAACGCCCGCGCCGACGCCCGCCACGAGGATGCCCGCCGCGCCCAGGAGCGACGCCGCCGAGCTCCGCGCCGCGCCCGCGAGCAGCGCCGCGAGCACCATGTCGACGGCCGTCGCGCCCGCGGCCACCACCGCCATCGCCGCCGCCTGCGCCGCGGGGTCGCGCGCGATCACCGCGTTGCGCATCAGCCCTCGTCCTCCCCCTCGTCGTCGACCCAGGCGCCGTCTTCGTCGCTCCCCTCGCCTTCGTCGCCCTCTTCGTCCTCTTCGTCGGCCTCCTCGCCTTCGAGCATGGCCTCGGCGCCGACGCCCTTCGCGATGCCCGCGAAACCCAGCGCCTCGCGCCACGCGGCGCCCGACTCGAACACCACGAAGGCTTCGTTGGCACCCGCGAGCGCCTCGGCGAGCTCTTCGAGGCGCCCCACGTGGTAGCGCCGGTCGACGCCGAGCCCCCGCATGCGCGCGTACACGATCGGCCCCTCGACCTCGTCGTGCAGGGGGTCGCACGCCACGATGGCGCCGAACTTCGCGGCGTGCTCGACGGCGGCCTCGCGCTCCCACAGGCCCGCGGGCTCCCACACGACGACCTCGGCGACCTTCTGCGCGCGCTCGAGCACGGGCTGAAAGCGCTGGAGCGCGACGCTGCCGGGCGAGACCGCCATGGGCGTGCGAAAGAGGAGCACCCTCGCGCCGAGGGCGTCGACGTGGTTGGCGAGGCGGTCGAGCTCGGAGCGCACCTTCGCGGCGTCGCGCAGCGGCCACGAGGGGTCGCCGTAGAGCGTCGCGGGCGCGACCGCGCCGTAGGTGAAGCCCTCGGGGCGGTGCTTCTTCCACGAGGCGAGCACCTTGGGCGAGGGCGTCGGGGCGCGGAGGTCGAACTCCACGTAGTCGAGGCGGGCCATGTAGCGCTCGCGCGGCTTCACGAACCCTGCGCATCCGGTATGAAAGGTCGTCATGGCGGTCTTGGGGGCCGCGGACCCTACACCACCGAGGTGGAGCGCGCTACCGCCCCCTCGGGGCGAGCGCGTGGGGCCACCACGCACTCGGCCCGAGGGCGTCGGGGTCGTCTACCCGTTGGTTCCGGTGGGGCGCAGCGCGGGCGTCGCGGGCGTCGCGGGCGTCGCGGGCGTCGCGGGCGTCGGCTGCGTCGCGGGCGTCTTCGCCTTCGACTTCGCCGCGGGGCGCGCGGTCACCTCGTCGAGGGGAGCGAGCAGCCGCGCGGCCAGCGCCTCGGAGCCGGGCGCCTCGGGGCCGACCATCGCGTGCACCTTGATGACGTACTCGCGCACGAGCCCCTGCACCGCGACCATGCGCTCGCCGACCACGGCGGGGGCGTCGCCCTCGGCGGCGGGCTCCTCCGTGGTCATGCCGAACGCGGCGTCGACATCGGCGTGTACGCTTCGCACGTGAGCGAGCACGTCGCCGCCGCCGAGCGACGTGATCGCCGCGTCGACACCCTCGGACTTCATGTGCGCCAGCACGTCATGGCCGGTCGCCCAGGCGGCGCGCGCGCTGCCGCGGAGGTCGGGCCGGTCGAGCGCGGGCCCGAACACGCGCTCGAACGCCTGCCGCGTGGCCACGGGGAGCGCCGCGATGGTGCCCGCGTCGCGCCAGACCGCGAGCTGCCGGGTGAGCACGTTCCACGCGCCGCGGTAGCGACCGTTCATGCCGCGGAGCGCCTCGCGGTTGGGAGGCGCGTGCGTCTGCGCCGCGCGTCGCGCCGCGGAGAGCGCGGCGTTCGCCTCGACGAGGCGCTCCATGCAGCCCGTCAGCGTGACCGGCATCGGCACCGGCAGCGCCGCGGGCTTCTCGGGCTCCGCGGCGCGGCGGCGCGAGCGCGCGTTCGCGGCGCTCTCCTCCGACGCCCGCACCTGCGCGGCCGTCGCCGAACGGAACGAGGTCTTCAACCGGAAGACGACGGCGATCAGCTCCCCCGCGTTCATGCGAGGGAGCGTGACCGTGGGACCGAAAGGTACTGCCATGGTCTCTGCCTCCTTCGCCTGGGATCAACGGCGAGGGGGCGGAGCTGCATGAGCGGTTCGGAACTTTTTTCCGAAGGGGCGCCGTCCCGTCAATGCAATGGCGGAGGGCACGGGAGGGAGCGGGGGCCCGACGCGTGTGATACGCGGCGCTCGCGCCGGAGTTCGGCGTAGCTCCATGGGCTCGGTTTCACCGCCTCACTCCGGGCAATATCGAGCGGCCGCCCCGCTTCGCGGGGCTACGCGTTGCTCGAGAGGTGCCGTCGCCGAACCGTGGTGCCCGGCAACGCACGCACTCCACGCCCTGCATTCGCCACGACGACATCCGCGTGCAGCCCCGCGAAGCGGGGCGGCCGCACGATATTGCCCGGAGTGAGGCGGTGAAACCGAGCCCATGGAGC
>JBDHVF010000042.1:0-20767 GCA_039809605.1 Polyangiales bacterium
CAGCACGCTCAGCCACGCCCTCGCTCCGCGGGGGCGGGGCGCGCGGCAGCGTTGGGTGGGGGCTCCGCGAAGGTGCGTGGCAGCGGGGGCGGGGCGCGCGGCAGCGTTGGGTGGGGGCTCCGCGAAAGCGGCCAGATTGACCTGCGGTTGGTAGGAGACGCATCGGCGGCGTCACCTCTCGCGCGCCTCGCGCGTCTCTCCTCCGCCGCCATGAGCCCCGACCTCATCAAATACCCTCGCACGCAGCACATCCAGGGCTCCAGGCTCCAGCCCGGCGACGAGGACCTCGAGCAGGTTCCCTTCGAAGCCATCGCGGGCCGTCACGTGGTCGTCGAGGAGAAGGTCGACGGCGCCAACGCCGGCCTGCGCTTCTCGCCCGACGGTCGCCTGCTCCTACAGAGCCGCGGCCACTTTCTCACCGGAGGCCCGCGCGAGAAGCACTTCGCGCTCTTCAAGACCTGGGCGAGCGCGCATCAGTACGCGCTTCATGAAGCGCTCGGCGACCGCTACGTGATGTACGGCGAGTGGCTCTACGCGCGGCACACGGTCTTCTACGACCGCCTGCCGCACTACCTCATGGAGTTCGACGTGCTCGACACCGAGACCCGCGAGTGGCTCTCGACGCCGCGGCGGCGGATGCTCTTCGCGGGGCTCCCCATCGTGCCCGTGCGGGTGCTCTACGAGGGGCCCGCGCGCTCGGTCGAGCACCTGCGCTCGCTGCTCGGTCCCTCGGCGTTCAAGAGCGACGGGTGGCGCGACCGGCTCGACGAGGTCGCGCGCGGTGAGCGCATCGACCCCATGAAGGCGCGCGCCGAGACCGACATGGCGAACGAGATGGAGGGCCTCTACCTCAAGGTCGAGGAGCGGGGTCGCGTGGTGGGGCGCTACAAGTTCGTCCGACCGAGCTTCGTGACGGCCATCCTCGACGCGGGCTCGCACTGGCTCGACCGGCCCATCGTGCCCAACCAGCTCGCCGACGGCGTCGACCTCTTCTCACCGGACCTCGCGCCATGAACGCCCTGCCCATCGACCTGCCCACCCCCGAGCGCGCCGCGCTCGACTGGGAGCGCCTCGTCGAGACCTTCGGCTGGCTGCGCACGCTCGCGGGCTGCCCGCAGGACCCCGTGCACCACGCCGAGGGCGACGTCTGGGTGCACACCCGCATGGTCTGCGAGGCGATGGTCACGCTGCCCGCGTGGCGCGCGATGCCCGAGGCCGAGCGCGCCGTCGTGCTCGCCGCGGGGATCTTTCACGACATCGCCAAGCCCGCCACCACGCGCTGCGACGCCGAGGGCCGGGTCACCGCGCACGGCCACTCGCGCCGCGGCGAGCTCATGGCGCGCGCGGAGCTCTACCGCATGGGGGTTCCGTTCGCGACGCGCGAGGCCGTGGCGTCGCTGGTGCGCTTTCATCAGGTGCCGTTCTTTCTCGTCGACGAGCCCGACGCGCGGCGCAGGGCCATCACGCTCTCGCACCGCACGCGCTGCGACCACCTGGGCGTGCTGGCCGAGGCCGACATGCGCGGCCGCGTCTGCGAAGACCCCGCCCGCGCGCTCGACAACGTGGCGCTCTACACCGAGCTCTGCCGCGAGGAGTCGGTCTCGCGCGAGCCCTGGCGCTTCGCCAACGACCGCTCGCGCTTCGAGTTCTTCAGGCGCCCCGAGCGCGACCCCTCGTACGCGGCGTACGAGGGCGACGAGGGCTTCGAAGTGGTGCTGATGTCGGGCCTGCCCGGCGCGGGCAAGGACACCTGGGTGCGCGCCCATTGCGGCTCGCTGCCCGTGGTGTCGCTCGACGACCTGCGCGACGCGCTCGACGCCGACCCCGCGGGCGATCAGGGCGCCGTGGTCACGGCCGCGAAGGAGCGGGCCCGCGCGCACCTGCGCCGCCGAGAACCCTTCGTGTGGAACGCCACCAACCTCACGCGCCAGCGCCGCGCCGAGCTCGTGGCGCTCTTCACCGACTACGGCGCCCGCGTGCGCATCGCGTACGTCGAGTCGCCCTGGAAGGACCTCGTCGCGCAGAACCGCGCCCGCGCGCGGCGCGTGCCGCGGGAGGTGATCGACGGGATGATCGACCGCTGGGAGGTGCCCGACGCCACCGAGGCCCACCGGGTCGAGTGGCACGTGCGCTGAGGGGCCCTGTTGACCCCGCGCACGTGGGCGCGGTACCTGAACGCGGCCATGAACAAGCCTCGCGTACGCTTCGCGCCTTCGCCGACGGGCTACCTCCACATCGGGGGCGCCCGCACGGCGCTCTTCAACTGGCTCTGGGCCCGCAAGACGGGCGGCACCTTCGTGCTCCGCATCGAAGACACCGACCAGGAGCGCAGCACCGAGGAGAGCGTGCGCGTGATCTTCGACTCGATGCGCTGGCTCGGCCTCGACTGGGACGAGGGCCCCGCGGTCGAGGGACTGGGGGGCGGCGCGTACGGGCCGTACTTCCAGATGCAGCGGCTCGACACGTACCGCGAGTACGCCGAGCGGCTCATCCGCGCGGGCGCGGCCTACCGCTGCTACTGCACGAAGGAGGAGCTCGAGGCCTCGCGCAACAAGCTCCCCGAGAAGAAGCGCGCCCACTGGGTCTACCCCGGCACGTGCCGCGAGCGGCGCGACCAGCCCGACCTGCCGTACGTGGTGCGGCAGAAGGCTCCGCGCGAGGGCGAGGTCTCGTACACCGACCTGGTGTGCGGCCCCATGAGCACCCCGTGCGACGCCATGCAGGATCAGGTGCTCATGCGCTCGAACGGCGTGCCGCTCTACAACTTCGGCGCCGTCGTCGACGACGTGACCATGAAGATCACCCTCGTGGCGCGCGGCAAGGACCACCTCATCAACACCCCGCCGCAGATCCTTCTGTATCGCGCGCTCGACGCCGACGTGCCGCAGTTCGCGCACCTGCCCATGATGCTCACGCCGAAGGGCGAGAAGATGTCGAAGCGCCTCGGCGACCAGCAGGGCATCGACGTGCCCGTGGGCAACTACCGCGACAAGGGCTGGCTCCCCGACGCGGTGCTCAACTACATCGCACGCTTCGGCTGGAGCGCGGGCGACCAGGAGATCTTCACCCGCGAGGAGCTCATCGAGAAGTTCGACTGGTCCCACGTGGGCAACCACGACGGCCGCTACGACACCAAGAAGGCCCTGTGGGTGAGCGCCGAGCACCTGCGCAAGCGCACCGACGACGAGCTCGCCGCGATGGTGCTGCCCTTTCTCGCGAAGCGCGGCCTCGACGTGAAGGCCGGCGACCCCAGGCTCGTGCCCGCGGTGCGCACCGTGAAGCCCCGGTCGAGCACGCTCGCCGACATGGCCGACGCGATGGACTACTACTTTCGCGACGAGCCCGTGACCGACGCGAAGGCCGCGGAGAAGTTCCTCACGGCCGACGCGAAGGCGCTGCTCACCGAGCTCGCGGGCGTGGTCGAGGCCGTGGGTGATTTCACCGAGGCCGCGGCGCACGACGCGGTGGAGGCGTGGCTCGCTGCGAAGGGCCTCGAGATCAAGGCCGTGGCGCAGCCCGCGCGCGTGGCGCTCACGGGTCGCACGGCGTCGCCGGGGCTCTACGAGGTGATGGCCGTGCTCGGTCGCGGGGTCACCGTCGCGCGGCTCCGCAAGGCCGCGGCGTAGCGCGAGGGAAGCGGTCACCACCCGTGAAGGTCGTCTTCTTCGCCTCGCTCGCGTACGTCGCCCTGGTCGCCCTGCTCGCGCGCAAGAAGCTCGGCGAGCTGCACCCGCGGCGGTTCTTTCTCGAGACGTGGCGGCGCGTCGACCGCGAGGCCGCCGAGGCGCGCGCGGCGCGTGAGGCCGCGGGCCTCGGCTACGACTGGAGGCCCATCGTGGCCTACCTCTCGGCCGCGGTGATCCTCACGCTGCAGGAGTACTTCGGCGACCGCAACGCCTTCAATACGCTCACCTCACGCGGCTTCGTGATCGACTGGGGCGGCGGCCCCAACGGCGCGGCCACGCATCACCTCACGCTCCTTCACGCGCAGACCTGGGCGCAGAACCCCCGGTGGAACGAGCTCTTCGGGCTGATGTACTGGTCGTTCACGCGCTCGCTCGGGTACTTCGTGGTGCCCGCGCTCATCATGCTCACGTGGCGCCGCGACCGGCTCCGTGACTACGGCCTGAGCGCGAAGGGCTTTCTCTCGCACGCGTGGATCTACGCGCTCTTCTTCGGCATCGTGCTCGTGGCGGTGGTGATCGTCTCGCAGACGGGCGAGTTCTCGCACTACTACCCGTTCTACCGCGACGCCTCGCGGAGCTGGTTCGACTTCGCCGCGTGGGAGCTCGTCTACGCCTCGCAGTTCTTCACCCTCGAGTTCTTCTTCAGGGGCTTTCTGGTCTTCGCGGGCCGCGAGGCCATGGGCTCGGCGGTCGTCATGGCGATGGTCGTGCCCTACTGCATGATCCATTTCGGAAAGCCCTGGGCCGAGGCCCTCGCGGCCATCCTCGCGGGCACCGTGCTCGGCACCCTCTCGCTCAAGACCCGCTCGATCTGGTCGGGCTTTCTCATCCACGTCACCGTGGCGGTGAGCATGGACGTGGCCGCGCTCCTCCAGACCCGCGGCCTGCCGGGGGGCATCCACCTCCCGGCGTCGTGGGGCTGGTGAGCGGAGACGCCGGCCTTCGTCGCGACGCGCGCTGACGAGAGCGAGCCTCGAAGGCGAGCGCAGGGAGCGCTCCGCGGGGCAGCGCGTTGGAGGCCCCTGCTCCCTCCCGCGCCGCCGCAGCGGCTCGGGCATCGTGGTGGGCGTTGCGCCCTGCGTGACGAGCTGGTCGAGGGGGTCGCCCGTGTAGTTGGTCTCGGCGCAGTAGATCGCGACGCGCGCCCACCCTCTCGCGGAGGCTGGCCACCGCCGTCGCTCGCTGCGACGTGTCGAACACGTGAAACACCCCCCGCATGAACACGTTGGCCTCGCCGAGCATCCGCGCGCTCATGCGCGACGCGACGCCGTCGAGCTCCTCGCGGCTGGCGGCGTCCCACCCCACCGTGTCGTCGAGCCGCCCCATCACCCGGCCGCGGCGGCCGGGGTGCGTGCCGTGCGGCGAGGGTATGATCGCGGCGATGCGCAGGCTGCGGCTCGCGGAGATGATGTCGGTGCTCTCGGTCGCGGCCGACGCGGGCATGGGGATGCCGCTCGAGTCCGCCCAGCGCACCGCGGTGCTCGCGGTTCGCCTCGGCGAGCTCGCGGGGCTCGACGGCGACGGGCTGCGCGACGCGTACTACGTGGGCCTCTTGCGACACGTGGGCTGCGTCGCCGACCCGCACGTGGCCGCGGCCTTCTTCGGCGGTGACGAGAAGGCCGCGCGGGCGTGGATGGGCCCGGTCGACTGGGGCCGCCCGAGCGCGCTCCTCGGCGCCCTGGTGAAGCACCTCGCGCGCGACGAGCCGCTCCCTCGCCGAGCGGCGATCGTGCTCCAGTCGCTGAGCATGATGCCCGCGATGTCGGACCTGACGCGCGCCCAGTGCGAGGTGGGCTCGATGCTCGCGCGCGACTGCTGCCTGTCCGAGCGGGTCGTCCGCGCGATGGGGCAGGTCTTCGAACGCTGGGACGGCAAGGGCTTTCCCCACAACCTCCGCGGCGACGAGGTGGCGATGCCCGTGAGGGTCGCGCTCCTCGCGCACGACGTCGAGATGTTCCTGCGCGCGGGCGGCGTCGAGGCCGCGTTGGCGATGGCGCGCGAGCGGCGCGGCGGCGCGTTCGAACCGCGGCTCGTCGACGTGTTCGCGCGTCACGCCGGCGCGCTCGCGGCGGCGCTGGAGGTCCCGTCGATCTGGGAGGCGGCCATGGCGGCCGAGCCCGGCCCGCACGAGGTGCTCGAGGGCGATCGCCTCAACGCGGCGCTTCGATCGATGGCGAGCTTCGCGGACCTGTCGTGCCGCTTCACCCGCGGTCACTCGTCAGGCGTGGCCGCGCTCGCCGAGAGGGCGGGCCGACACCGCGGGCTCGCCGACGAGGAGTGCCACCGCCTGCGCGTCGCGGGCTTGCTCCACGACCTCGGTCGCGCGGGCGTGTCCGCGTCGATCTGGGAGAAGCCCGGCGCGCTCACCGACGGCGAGCGTGAGCGCGTTCGCCTGCACGCGTACTTCACCGAGCGCATCCTCGCGCGCCCGCCGGCCCTCGCGGAGGTCGCCGCCGTCGCCTCGCTCGCGCACGAGCGGCTCGACGGGCTCGGCTACCACCGTCGGCTCCCCGCGTCGGCCATCGGCGCCGCGGCGCGCGTGCTCGCGGCCGCCGACGTGTTTCACGCGCTCATCGAGCAGCGCCCGCATCGCCCGGCCTTCACCCCCGCTCGCGCCGCCGCCATCGTCGAGGGCGAAGTGCGCGCGGGGCGCCTCGACGGCGACGCAGTCGCCGCGGTGCTCGCGGCCGCGGGCGAGCGCGTCCCTCCGCGGCGCGCCTCGACGCCGGGCGGCCTCTCCGAGCGCGAGGTCGAGGTGCTGGCCCTCGTCGCCGTCGGCATGACCAACAAAGAGGTCGCCGCGCGCCTCGGCATCTCCGATCGCACCGTCGGGCACCACATGCAGCACGTCTACGGCAAGCTCGGGGTCACGACGCGAGCGGCCGCTTCGCTCCTCGCCCTCCAGTACGAGCTCGTCGCGACGGACGCGAGGCCGCACCGCGGCTGACCGCTCCGCGGACCCGCATAGGTAATCTGGCCGATGCCGTGACCGGGGACGGGTCGCTACAACCTCCACGTGCCGCGGAGAGGCCGCGGCCGACGAGACGGAGGACCCGCATGAACGACATCGAGCGCAACAAGGACGTCTGCCGCCGCTTCTATCAGGCCATCACCGCCGCCGACGAGCCGGCGCTCGCCGAGCTGTGCGCCCCCGACGTGCGCTTCACCGTGCTCGGGCAGCAGCTCGACTTCGCGGGGCACCTCCAGCTCGTGCGCGGGTTTCACGCCGCGTTCACCGACCCCGTCGTCGTCTCCGAGGAGGTGGTGGCCGAGGGCGATCGCGTGTTCACCCGCGGCTACTTCACGGGTCGGCACACCGGCACGTTTCAGGGCATCCCCGCGACGGGGCGCACGGTGAAGGTCCCGACGATCGGGTTCCACCGGCTCCGGCAGGGGCGCGTCGTCGAGCACTCGAGCGAGATGTCGGGCGCCGCGCTGATGGCGCAGCTCGGTGTGCAGCCCGGCTGAGCTCGCACCAGGGAGCCGTCTTCACACCCGACAGAAGGAGACACCATGAACCGCAACGAGATCGAATCGCTCCTCTCCTCGTACGACCGCGCCGTGCACGGCGGCGACCTCGCGAGCGCGCGCGCTTGCATGCACCCCGACGCCACCGTCGCCGTGATGGGCGAGGCGCCGCGCGGCTTCGAACAGCACCTCGAGTTTCTCAGCACCTTCAACCGCGCGTTCTCGGACCAGCACAGCTCGCACAGCGACGTGACGATCGAGGGCGACCGCGTCGCCTCTCGCTGGACCTGGGAGGCCACCCACAGCGCTGAGTTCTTCGGCATCCCCGCGACCGGCAAGCGGGTGCGCATGTCGGGCCTCGCCATGATGACCGTGCGCGACGGACGCATCGCGCGCGTCACGGGCGAGGGCGACATGAGAGGGCTGATGCAGCAGATCGGCGCCGCGCCTCCGACGTAGGCGACGGGGACCCGCATCGCAGGGTGAGTCGGGCGACGCACGCCCTGTCCCTCCGTGGCTGACAACCGATGATTTTCGGCGCCGCTCGACGCTCGCGCGTGCGCGCGCTGTGGCACCCTCGTTGGCCCCATGAGCACCGAGACGCCCGCGCCCGTGAAGCCCCTGCTCCGCGGCGTGTCGCACCAGGTCGCGTGCGCGGTGGCCCTCGTCGCGGGCGCGCTGCTCACGCGCCGAGCGCCCGAGGGCGACGTGCGCCGCGCGGTGATGGTCTACACCGCGAGCCTCGCGACGCTCTTCGGCGTGAGCGCGCTCTACCACCGCCCCACGTGGCGGCCCCGCGCGCGCCAGTGGATGCGCCGCCTCGACCACGCGGCCATCTTCGTGCTGATCGCGGGCACCTACACGCCCCTCAGCCTCGCGCTCTCGCCCGAGCACCGCGCGACGCTGCTCTCGGTGGTGTGGGGCGGCGCGCTCGCGGGCGTGCTCCAGTCGGTGCTGTGGGTCACCGCGCCCAAGCCCCTCATCGCGGTGATCTACGTGGTGCTCGGGTGGAGCATCGCGCCGTACGTCGGCGAGGTGCGCGCGGGCGTCGGGGCGACGCCGCTCGCGCTGATCCTCACGGGCGGCGTGGCGTACAGCGTCGGCGCGCTCGTCTACGCGAAGAAGCGCCCCGACCCGGCGCCCGCGGTGTTCGGCTACCACGAGGTCTTTCACGCGCTGGTGGTCGTCGCGGCGGCGCTGCACTTCGCGGCGGTGACCGTGATCGCCCTCGGCGGGCGCGCGCGGGCGTAGGCTCAGCGCTTCGCGCGCGGCGCGTCGGGGAGGCCGTCGCGGGGCCCGAGCTCGCGCCTCGGCACGTCGTACGCGCCGCGACGTGCCCGAGGCCCTCGCCGCCGTCGACCTGGCGTCGAACGTCCCCTACGATCGCCGCCCGATGGCTCCCGCGCGAGGTCGCCCATGAGCTCCAAGACGTTGCCTGCGTCCCCCGCCATCAACCAGGTCTTCGACGCGTTCCTCACGGACCAGGAGGCGCGGCTCTCGGCGAAGACCGCGCGGCAGTACGGCGACATCATCGACCTCCTGCGACACTGCCTCGACGGCTACGGCTGGAACGACCTCTCGAGCGAGGAGCAGAAGCGCGCCGACTCGTCGCGCAAGGCGGGCGGCGCGGCGACGACCTTCTGCGACCTCTTCGGCCCCGAGCACATCCTCCCCAACGTCAGCGAGTTCCTCGGCTACTTCATGGTGCGCAAGGTCATCGCGGGCAAGGACACCTTGCGCGCCGCCGGCACCGTGACCAAGAAGCTCGCCGCGTGGCTCGCCGCGAAGGGGTACGTCGCCTCCGACGAGGCCCTCGCCGCGATGATCAAGACGGGGTGGACGATCTCGGGCGTCGTCGGGCGCCAGGGGCGCCGCCACTTCTTCGTCGAGGTGTGGAACATCTACCCGATCTGACCCGAAGGCGCCGGGCGCACGCGCTCGTCGCTCGTCCTACGCGCGCTCCGAGAGCGCCACCGCGAGCGCGAGCATCCCCGACGCCAGCGCCGCCTCGCCCTCCTTCTTGCTCGCCGCGTCGAGGCCGTCGGTGCTCACGCGCTCGCCGTCGACGGCGTCGACCCATCCGCGCATCACGAAGATCGGCTGATGCGGCGGCCCGCGCCGCTCGACCACCTCGTACCCGTAGCCCCTGATCAGCCCGAGCTGACGCATCTCGTTGAGCTGCATGCGCGCATCCTTCTGCGGCGCCGCGGGCGGGGGCGCCGCGGCGGGCGACGGCTCGTCGGCGGCGAGCTGCGAGAGCACGGCCTCGGCGGCGAGCTGCTCGGCCAGGCGCTTCGACGTCGCGCGCTTCGGGCCGCTGGTGATCACCCGGTCGCCCAGGTCGATCGAGAGGTCGACGGCGTGCCCATCCCCCGAGGCCGTGGCGGTGAAGGTCGGCGTCACGCGCCTTCGCGTGCACAGCTCGAGGAGCTTGCCCTTGGGGTTCTCGGCCTTGAGGCGCTGCGCGACCTCGTCGTCGTCCGAGGGCGCCTCGGCGCCGCGCGGCGGGCCGAGCGACCACACCAGCGAGCGGTCCCCTTCGTCGCGGCGCACCGCGCCGTGCTCGACGAGGGCGTCGACGAAGCGCTCGACCTCGCGCGCCCCCACCTCGTGACCGAACCACGCGGCGGCGAGCGCGTCGCCCCGCATGGGGTCCTTGGACGCGGGGCCCGCGAGCGCCACGGCCGACTCCCTGCGCAGCGCCGGCGGCCTCGGCGCGGGCGACGTCATGGAGGGCCGCGCGCGGTAGGAGCGGGTGATCGTGGCCCCGTCTTCGCCGAGCACCACGTCGCGCGCGCCGAGGCTCCGCGTGAGGGCGAGCTTCGCGTCGCGGTCGCCGTGCACCAGCACCACCGTCTCGGGGCGCAGCGCCTCGAGGAGCCCCATCATCTGCATGCGGTCCGCGTGCGCCGAGAGGCTGTACGACTCGAAGCGGCAGCGGACGTCGACCTCGCGATCGCCGAGGCGGAGCGTGCGCGGCCCCTCGTGCGCGGCGAGCTTGAGCAGCGCGCGGCCCGGCGACTCCTCGTCCTGGTAGCCCGTGATCAGCACGGCGTCGTCGGCGCGGCCGCAGAGCTCCGCCGCGTAGAACATCGACGGCCCGCCGCGGAGCATCCCGCTCGACGCGACGATCACGCACGGGCCCGCGTCGAGCACGGCCCTGCGGTCGGCGGGGCTCGCGACGGCCCGCACCCCGCCGCCGAAGAAGGGCGCCGCGCCGCGCAGCATCTCGCGCGACAGCGCGCGGGAGACGTAGCGCTCGTGGCGGCCGTACACCCCGCACGCGGCGCGCACCATGCCGTCGACGAACACCGGCACCTCGGGCATCTGCTTGCGCCGCAGCGCGTCCTTCACGATGAGCAGCACCTCCTGCGCCCGCCCGATCGCGAACGCGGGGACGAGCACGCGGCCGCCCCGCTCGAGCACCTCGGCGATCGTGCGCACGAGCCGCGCCTCGGCGAGCCTGCGGTCGGCGTGCATCCGGTCGCCGTAGGTGGCCTCGCTCACGACCATGTCGACGTGGAGCGGCGGGCGCGCGAGCCCCTCGACCGAGCGCTGCGGGCCGACGCTGTAATCGCCCGTGAAGAGCACGTCGCCGCCGGGGGTCTGGAGGTGCACCATCGAGGCCCCGACGATGTGCGACGCCGGGAGCCAGGTGACCACGACCTCGCCCACCGTCACGCTCGCGTGGTGGTGCACGGGCCTCACGGCCTGCGCCATGCGCTCGACCTGCCGCTCGGTGTAGAGGGGGATGTCGTCTTCGCGCTCGCCCGGCGCGTTCATGATCTTGAGCGCGTCGCGCTGGAGCATCGCGACGAGGTCGACGGTGGGCGGCGTCATGTAGATGGGCGTCGCCGGGAAGGCCTCGTGCACCACGGGGAGCGCGCCCGTGTGGTCGCTGTGCGCGTGCGTGACCACCACGGCGTCGAGCCGCCTGCCCGCGAGCTGGTCGAGGTCGGGCAGCGCGTCGCCCGCGCGAAACCGCACGCCCGCGTCGACGAGGATCGAGGTGCCCGCCACCTGCACCAGGGCGCTCGACGCGCCGATCTCGCTCGCGCCCCCGAGGAAGCTCACCGTGATCTCCGGCCGCGTCATCATCGGCGACGTTGTATCACCGCGATGCCCGCACGCGCATCGGCGCCCTCACGCGGTGAGGAACGCCAGCACCTTCGCGTTCACGACGTCCGCCTGCGCCAGCGCGAGGTCGTGCCCCGCGCCGGCGATGCTCTCGATCTGCACGCCCGGCGCCACGCGCCGGACGCGCTCCACCGCGCGCCGCGCGCTGTAGTGCTTCTCGTGCTCTCCGACGAGGACGAGCGTCGGCACGCGCAGCGCGCGCCACTCGTCGTCGGTGAGCACCGTCGGCAGGACGGGCTTTCTCTTCACGAGGTCACGCGCGAACACGAGCCCGTCGCCCGCGACCTCCTCCACGAGCTGCCGCGAGCGCGCGTCCTTCTCCCACGCGTCGCGCAGCGTCCACTGCGCGAACCAGCGCGAGAACGTGCGGTGGGTGCCCGAGAGGAGCGCGCCCACGACCCAGAGGGGTCGCACGCCCTGCACCGTGAGCGCGGGCACGAGGAGCACGAGCTTCGCGAGGCGCTCCGGGTGGCGCAGCGCGTAGAGCGCGCCGATCCACGCGCCGTAGGACATGCCCGCGAACGAGACGCCCCCGCCGAGTCCGAGCGCGGTCATCGTCTCGTCGAGCCAGCTCACGTAGTCGTCCGGCGTCTTCGGGCACTGCGTGTAGACGCTCCGCCCGAGGTCCCAGGGGTTGTCGAGCGCGTACACGCGAAAGCGCGGCGCCCACGCGGCGACGTTGGCCTCCCACGAGATCGAGCTCGTCGACGCGCCGTGGAGCAGGACGAGCGGCGGCGCGCCCTCGGGGCCGCACACGCGCACGAACGTCTCGGCCCACGAGGTGTGCACCGTGCGCGCCTCCGCGGGGACCGGCCATCGCCGCTCGCGGAGGGCGAGCGAAGCGAGGTAGGCGTCACGCGCCTCGGGGGTGCGAAAGGGATGGTGCGGAGTGAGGGCAGCCATGCGCGCGGAACGTAGCGACGACCGCGCGCGGAACAAGGCCGCGGGGGGCGAGCGCAGGGGGCGCTCCGCGGGGCGGCGCCTGTCGCGAACTTGCCCGCGGGCCGTGGCGGCTCGATGAAGCCCCTCCCGCGCCATGCCCGACCCCGCCACGCCCCGATCCCCCGACGCCCCGAGACACCGCAACGGCTTCGTGCAGGTGCGCGGCGCGCGCGAGCACAACCTCAAGAGCGTCGACCTCGACGTGCCGCGCGACGCGCTGGTGGTGTTCACGGGCGTGTCGGGCTCGGGCAAGTCGTCGCTGGCCTTCGGCACGCTCTACGCCGAGGCGCAGCGGCGCTACCTCGAGTCGGTGGCGCCCTACGCGCGGCGCCTGTTCGAACAGATGGCGGCCCCGCAGGTCGACGCGATCGAGGGCCTGCCGCCCGCGGTGGCGCTCCAGCAGCAGCGGGGCGCGCCGACCACGCGCTCGTCGGTGGGGAGCGTCACCACCCTCTCGAACCTCGTGCGCATGCTCTACTCGCGCGCGGGCGACTACCCGCGGGGGCAGGCGCTCCTGCACGCCGAGCAGTTCTCGACCAACACGCCCGAGGGCGCGTGCCCCGAGTGCCACGGGCAGGGCAGGGTGTACGACGCCACCGAGCGCTCGATGGTGCCCGACGACTCGCTCACCATCCGCGAGCGCGCCGTGGCCTCGTGGCCGCCCGCGTGGCACGGCCAGAACCTCCGAGACATCCTCGTGTCGCTCGGCTACGACGTCGACCGCCCCTGGCGCGAGCTGCCGAAGAAGGTCCGCGACTTCATCCTCTTCACCGAAGAGGCCCCCACGGCGCCCGTCTACGCGGGCTTCACGCCCGAGGAGACGCGCCGCGCCATCAAGCGCAAGGAGCCCCCGAGCTACATGGGCACCTTCACCGGCGCGCGGCGCTACCTCTTGAGCACGCTCTCGACCACGCAGAGCCCGCTCATGAAGCGGCGCGTGCTCCAGTACCTCGTGAGCAGCGAGTGCGGGGCGTGCCGCGGCAAGCGCCTGCGCCGCGAGGCGCTCTCGGTGACCTTCGCGGGCATGGACATCGCCGACCTCTCGCGCCTGCCGCTCTCGCGCCTCGACGCGCTGCTCGGCCCCTACGCCGACGGCACGGCGCCCGCGCTCGCGAAGATGTCGTCGGACCACCCCGAGAAGGCCCTCGCCGCGCGCCGCATCGCGCAGGACCTCGCCGCGCGCCTCGCGGCCATGCTCGACCTGGGCCTCGGCTACCTGTCGCTCGAGCGCAGCACCCCGACGCTCTCGCCGGGCGAGCTCCAGCGCCTGCGGCTCGCCACGCAGGTGCGCTCGAACCTCTTCGGCGTGGTGTACGTGCTCGACGAGCCCTCGGCGGGGCTGCACCCCGTGGACACCGAGGCCCTCCTGCGCGCGCTCGACCGGCTCAAGGCCTCGGGCAACTCGCTCTTCGTCGTCGAGCACGAGCTCGACGTGGTGCGCCGCGCCGACTGGGTCGTCGACGTCGGCCCCGCCGCGGGCGAGCACGGCGGACGCGTGCTTTACAGCGGCCCCCTCGCGGGCCTCGCCTCGGTCGAAGACTCGCAGACCCGCCGCCACCTCTTCGCCGAGCGCGCGCCGATCACCCGCGCGCCGCGCGCCCCGCGGGGCTGGCTGCGCCTCGCGGGCGTCACGCGCAACAACCTCCGGGGCCTCGACGTGGCCTTTCCGCTCGGCGCGCTCACGGCGGTGACGGGCGTGTCGGGCTCGGGCAAGTCGACGCTGGTGAGTCAGGCGCTGGTGGAGCTCGTGGCGCAGCACCTCGGCCACGCCGCGCCCGACGACGACGACGACGACGCGCTCGAGCGCCCCGCGCCGCTCGGGGGCCGCGTCGCGGGCGGAATGGAGGGCGTCGGGCGCCTCGTGCGCGTCGACCAGCGCCCCATCGGGCGCACGCCGCGCTCGAACCTCGCCACGTACACGGGCCTCTTCGACCACGTTCGAAAGCTCTTCGCCGCGACGAAGGCCGCGCGCTCGCGCCGCTACGACGCGGGGCGCTTCTCGTTCAACGTGCCCAAGGGGCGCTGCGAGGCGTGCGAGGGCGAGGGCTTCGTCTCGGTGGAGCTGCTCTTTCTGCCGAGCGTGTACGCGCCCTGCGCGGCCTGCGGGGGCACGCGCTACAACGCGAAGACGCTCGAGATCAGGTACCGCGACCGCTCCATCGCCGACGTGCTCGGCATGACCGTCGACGCCGCGTGGGCGTTCTTCGAGGGCGAGGCGCAGGTGCTACGCCCGCTCGGCGTGCTGCGCGAGGTGGGTCTCGGGTACCTGCGCCTGGGCCAGCCCGCGACGGAGCTCTCGGGCGGCGAGGCGCAGCGCATCAAGCTCGCGACCGAGCTCCAGCGCACGCAGCGCGGCGACACGCTCTACGTGCTCGACGAGCCCACGACGGGCCTGCACCCGTCGGACGTCGAGCGCCTCGTCGCGCAGCTCGACGGGCTGGTGGAGCCCGGCAACACGGTGGTGGTGGTCGAGCACGACATGCACGTCATCGCGCGGAGCGACTGGGTGATCGACATGGGCCCCGGCGCCGGAGATGAGGGCGGCCGCGTGGTGGTCGAGGGACCGCCCGCGACGGTGGCGCGCTCGCCCGAGAGCCGCACGGCGCCGTACCTCGCGCGCGAGCTCGGCGTGGCGCTTCGGTAGAGCGGGGCCGCGCCGCCGTGGTGTGGCCGCTCGCACGACGCGGCGGCGCTTGGGTTCGCGCGTGCACCCGCGGCGGCGCCTGCGCCATCTCACCCTCGGCGCGCGACGGCGCGCACGAGGGACGCGATGAAGCTCGACGCACAGGACCACGCGCAGATCGCACGGGCGTGCCGCAACCGATGGGAGGGCGACCTGCCGGCCGTGCCGGACGTCACGGGCGAGGAGCTCGTGTCGCTCGCGCCGGCGCCCGACGGCGCGTGGCGGGCGGCCGTGCAGATCTGGCACGAGAGGGGTGGCAGCCGCGCGGAGTACGTCGTGCGCCGCGACGTGCACGGGGTGTGGCAGGTCGTGGGCTGACCCGCGCGGTCAGCGCCTCGCGTGCTCCGCGCAGGCCACGACCCATCCCCCACCTGCGCCCGCCCGCCTGCGCCATCGCTCCGAGCCACCTCCCGACCGCTTCGCAGCGCTCCGTGAAGGCTCCAGGTCATCGCGGCGCTGCACCCGGCGAGTCCTTCGACGGCCCGCGCCATCGGTGAGCTGCGTCTTCGCACCTTGCGATCGCGCCGGGCGTTCGATCGGCTCGCGTCGGGCACCTCTCGGATGACCCGAGCCCTTCCAGATCTGCGCTCTCGCGGTCATCCGATGGCTCGGAGTCATCGATCCGTCGCGCCGACGCCGCATTTCGATGGCTCGATGCGAATGCCGTTGCGAGAAGCCCTGGCCCCGCCACGACGAGCGCGTTCCGCCGCTCGGCGCGCTGCGCCCCGCCGTGTCGTCGCGCAAGGCCGCGCCCGCGACGAAGCCGGGCTGATCGCGCAGACAGCCGCGTCGCATCCCCACCGTGATCAAAGACCCGCGCTCACGACGTGGCGAGCCGCACGCCGAGCCACAGCGCCGCCGCGGCGAGCGCGAGCGCTCCGACGGCCCACGCCCACGCGAGCCTCGTGGGAAACGCGCCCGCGCCGTACTCCGCCACGTCGCCCCCGATGAGGTAGAGCTGGAGCAGCGCGACGATGACCGCCACCACGAGCGTCCCGATGCCCGTGCGGGCACGGACAACGGGCGACGTGGCGACGCGCATCACGATCGCTTGAGCGATCACCACGAGCAGCGTGACGGGCGTGAAGAAGGCCGCCATGAGGGTGCCGAGCCCGGCGCCGCCGCCGCTCGCGAGGGCCGTCGCCGGCAGGAGCAGCGCCGCGACGAACGCGACGAGGGCGAGGCGTGACGGGCGCGCGCGCAGGTGGATCATGCGCCGACGTTATCACCCGATGGGAGCGCGGGAGCACGCAGGTGAGCTTCGCGGCGCGCAGGTCTTTGAACGACTCGAGCGCGACCTCCTCGAGCGGCGGCGCCGCTGAGCGCCGCGCCGCCGCCGAGGTGAGAGCTCACGCGCCGCTGGCAGGCGCGCACGAGCGCCAGCACCTCATCGGGCACGACGCGTCGGTCGAACGCGTCACGCACGTCGGGCCTCCGGCGGAGGCCACGGCGCTTCGGGCATCCCCAGGAGCCAGGCCCACATCGCGCGCGAGCGTCCGAGGTGGCGCAACAGCCGCGGCCAGAGGGCCCGCACCTCCGCGGGCCGCACGAAGAGCCAGACATCGCGCGTGTTGGCCTCGCGCATCAGGGCGCCGATCCAGTAGGCCCGCTCGTCGGGCGTGCCCTCGCCGAGGCGGCGGCGCAGGTCGCCGACCGTGAGGTCCGTCCACCAGAGGAAGTACGGTCGGACGTCGGGATCCAGCAGATCTGGCGAGGTCGGTCCTAGCGAGTCCGCGGGAGAGACCATGGTCGCACCGTATCACGCGCCGAGGGGGGCGACGTGGCGACGCGCATCACGATCGCCTGAGCGATCACCACGAGCAGCGTGGCGGGCGTGAAGAAGGCCGCCATGAGGGTGCCGAGCCCGACGCCGCCGCCGCTCGCGAGGGCCGTCGCCGGCAGGAGCAGCGCCGCGACGAACGCGACGAGGGCGACCTCGGCGGCCTCGACCTCGTGCTCCTCATGGGCGAGCGCCCCAGCGCGGGGCGGGGGCGACGCGCCCCTCAGGGGATGCCCGTGCGCTGACGCGCCGTCGGGTACTGGCAGGTGGGCTGCGTGGTGGTGTCGGGGAAGCCCGAGGCGTCTTCGTCGTAGCGGCACACGAGGGGCGACGAGCACTCGCGGTTGTGCGCGCAGTCCTTGAAGATGCAGATGGCGAGGTTGTCGGTGCCCGCGGGCGCGAGCGGCGACACGAGCGCGGGCGAGTCGGGGCAGGCCGTCGTCTGCCGCAGGTCGATGAAGCTGCCGCAGATGCCCTGCGTGCGGTCGGTGTCGCTCATGCCGAAGCAGAGCCCGCGGCACTGGACGTTCCTGGGCGTCATCTCGCCCGGCACCATGACGGTCATCGAGGGGTTGCACGGCGAGCCGTCGGCGAGGCGCGTGGTGACCGCGCCCGTCGCGCCGCAGTCGCCCGTGCGCGCGTTGCAGACCTCGCCCGCGGGGCAGTGCGCGTTCGACGAGCAGAAGGGGAAGCACCCCGTCGCGTCGGGCCGCGCGCCGGTGTGCGTGTACCACCAGCCCGTGCACACGAAGCCCGCGCGGCACGCGCCCGTGGCCGTGGTGGTTCCCGTCGGGCGGCACGAGGCGACGCAGAGGGAGCTGTCGTCGGGGGGGTCGCCCTGCGTGAGGCAGGTCGAGCCCGCGCCGCCGCACATCGCCTGCTCGGTCGCCTGCGACGCGCTGTTGGTGCACGAGTCGGTGCAGAACGGCGTCGTGCCCGAGGGGACGCAGAGGAGCGCGCCGCACGACGGGTCCATGCCTCCCATGGGGTCGGGCATGGTGCAGGCGGCGCCCGCGCGCGAGGTCGAGCCCATCGCGGCCTGGCAGCGACCGAGAGCGCAGCTCTGTCCCGCGGCGCATCGGATCGCGCATCCGCCGCAGTTCGAGGGATCGGTCTGCACGTCGGTGCAGCCCGAGGGGCACATCACCCGCGGCGCCGCGCAGGTCGGTCCCCCGAAGCACAGGCCCGTCGTGCACGTCTGTCCGGCGGCGCAGCGCGAGCCGCAGAAGCCGCAGTTGTTCACGTCGGTGTCGGTGTCGACGCAGCTCGCGCCGCAGAGCGTCCGCGGCGCGGCGCAGCCCGTGTCGGGCGTGACGGGCGCGTCGGGCGTGACGGGCGCGTCGGGGGTCACGGGTACGTCGGGCGTGAGGGGCGCGTCGGCAGGAGCTCCCGCGTCGGGCGCGCGGCACGAGCCGTCGGAGCAGGTCTGACTGCCCGCGCACCGGCGCCCGCACGCGCCGCAGTTCGACGAGTCGTTGAGCGTGTCGACGCAGTCCGAGCCGCAGAGGGCGCGGGGCGGGGCGCACGACACGGGCACGTCGAAGGTCGGCACCGAGTCGTCGACGGGGGCCGTGTCATCGGTGGGCGGAGCGTCGTCGCCCGCGTCGTCGTCGGGCGGGAGGTACAAGCCGCCGCCGGGCGTCGAGCACGCGGCGAGGGCGCAGAGCGCGAAGGAGACAAGCCAGGGGCGAGGGGGCATCTCGGGCTCTCCGTGCGTGCGCCGCGGAGGCGATGCGCTCCGCGGCGAATCGTCGGCGACGGTAGAGGGTCTGCGCGCGCCGTCAAGCGCGCGACGTCACGGCATGCCGGTGCGCTGCGAGGCGGTGGGGTAGTCGCAGAGGGGGTCGGCGTCGGTGATGGGCGTGTCCGACGCGTCCTCGGGGTAGCGGCAGATGTGGGGCGAGCGGCAGTCGGCGTTGCGGGTGCAGTTGCGCCAGAGGCAGAGCGCGAGGTTGTCGGTGCCCATCGGGGCGCGCGGCAGCACGCGGGTCGGGTCGTCGGGGCACGACGTCGAGGTGCCGACGTCGAGCAGGCTGCCGCAGATGCCCTGGGTCATCGAGTCGCCGGTGCGGAAGCAGAGCCCGCGGCACTGGATGTTGCGCGGCATGGTCTCGCCGGGCACCGTGCTGGTGATCGTGGGGTCGCAGGGCGAGCCGTCGGCGAGGCGCGTGGTGACGACGCCCGTGGTGCCGCAGTCGCCCGTGCGGGGGTTGCAGACCGTGCCCGAGGGGCAGTGCGAGCTCGACGTGCAGTAGGGGAAGCAGCCCGTGGTGTCGGGCGTGCCGCCCGCGTGGGTGAACCACCAGCCGGTGCAGACGTTGCCCGGCCGGCACATGCTCGAGATGCCAGGGCGGCACGTCGCGGTGCAGAGCGAGGCCGCGGTGGCGCCGTCGCCCTGCGTGAGGCAGGTCGAGCCCGCGCCGCCGCACATCGACTGCTCGGTCGCCTGCGACGAGCTGTTGGTGCAGTCGGCCGTGCAGATGGGCGTCGTCTGGGTGTTGACGCAGTCGAGCGACGAGCCGCAGGCCGGGTCGGTGCCGCCCGGCATCGTGCACGCTGCGCCCGCGCGTCCCGTGGTCGTGCCCGTGCGGCAGGTGCCGGCGGTGCAGGTCTGCCCGCTGGCGCAGCGGTTGCCGCAGAAGCCGCAGTTGAGCGTGTCGCTCGACACGTCGGTGCATCCCGTGGAGCACATCATCCGGGGCGCGGTGCAGGTGGTGGTGCCGCCCGAGCAGCGGCCGCTGATGCACGCCTGCCCGCTCGCGCAGCGGTTGCCGCACGCGCCGCAGTTGTCGGCGTCGAAGGTCACGTCGGTGCAGAGCGAGCCGCACATGCGCCGGGGCGACGTGCAGGTCGTCGTGCCGCCGGTGCAGTTGCCGCCCGAGCAGGTCTGCCCCGACGCGCAGCGCAGGCCGCAGAGGCCGCAGTTGGACGGGTCGCTCGACACGTCGACGCAGCTCGAGCCGCACATGGTCCGAGGCGCCGTGCACGTGGTCGTGCCGCCCGTGCACGCGCCGTCGGAGCAGCTCTGCCCGCTCGCGCAGCGCCGGCCGCAGCCGCCGCAGTTGGCGATGTCGCTCAGCGTGTCGACGCAGCTCCCGCCGCACACCGCGCGAGGCGGAGGGCACGTGGGGGGCGCGTCGGGCGTCACGGGACGGTCGGGCGTGACCGGCGTGTCGGGCGTGACGGGCGTGTCGTCGCCGCCGACGGGCGTGTCGTCGCCGCCCACGGGCGTGTCGTCGTCGATGATGGGTCCGCCGCCGCCGCCGCCGCGCGCCGAGCACGCGACGGGGGCCATGAGCGCGAGAAGAAAGATCCACGAGCGTGAGTGCATGAAGGTGCCTCCTCCGGCGCGCACGGTAGAGGGTTGGCGCTGGGCGTCAAGCGTGGGGAGGGCGTTCGAAGGGCGGGGCGGCGCCCGCTAGGTGCACTGACCGGTCGTCGTGTCGCAGGTGCGGCCCGTGGGGCAGTACGCGCTCGACGAGCAGCCGCAGTGGGCCGCGTTGGTGCCCGAGCGGGGGTAGCAGCGCGCGTTGGCGCCGCACGAGGTCGTGCTCCCGCACTCGCAGCGCATCGTGCTGGTGTTGCAGGTGCTGCCCGTGGAGCAGCTCGACGAGCTCGTGCACGCGCCCGCGCACGACCCGTCGGCGCCGCAGCGCTGCGCGCCGCACACGAGGCTGGGGTTCGCGGTGCAGTTGGGGTAGCAGATGCCGAGCGAGTCGTCGCTCGTCACGCTGTCGCAGATGTAGCCCGAGCGGCAGCCCGCGGTGGAGCCCGGCGTGCAGCCGGGGAAGCAGATGTTCTGCGTGTCGCTCACCGGGATGCAGATGCCGTTGCCCATGCACGGGTCGCCCGGCGACTTGCTGGGGTCGCACGCGAAGATGCAGTACCCGCCGGGGAAGCCCTGCTGCGTGGGGATGCACGCCGCGCCGCTCGGCGCGCAGTCGGTGTCGCGCGTGCACGGCGAGCCCGGCGAGCCCGTCGTCGTGGTGCCGCCGCGGCAGGTGCCGGCGGTGCAGGTCTGCCCGCTGGCGCAGCGGTTGCCGCAGAAGCCGCAGTTGAGCGTGTCGCTCG
>JBDHVF010000043.1:0-20515 GCA_039809605.1 Polyangiales bacterium
AGCGCGGTGAGGGGGCTGTGCGAACTCGCGCGCCGCGTTCACACGCAGCGAAACTCGTCAACGGCCAAACCTGAGTCTGAGGGTCAGGCCACGCGGCGCTTCTTCGAGCGCACGCGCGCGTCCGATGCGGCGGTGTCGTTGGCGGGCTGCGCGTCACTCGACGCGTCGGGCGTGTTCTCGTCGACCGGGGCGTCGGGCTCGCCGCCCGCGTCGGGCTCCTGCGTCACGGCCCTGCGCCCCTTCGCGCGGCCGCGCTGCTCGTCGATGGGCGCGAGCGCGTGCGCGGTGCGCGCCACCGAGGCCGCGTCGTCGTGGTCGGTCGCCGCGAGGAGCTGGAGCGCGTACGCGGCGACCGCGTCGCGAACCTCGTTGAGCAGGGGCATGAGGTCGACGGCGGCGCCCGCGGGCTCCTTCGCGGCGGTGGTGCCCAGCGCGTCGCCGCACGCCTTGTGGGCCTTGCGCACCGAGCGCACGAACGCCTCGCCCGCGAGCGCCTCCGCCTCCGCCGCGCGCGACGCCGCGTCGAGCAGGTCGAGCCTGCGCGCGCTCTCGGCCCACAGGGGCGCCTGCTCCAGCTTGAGAAAGTCGCGCCCGTTGGCGAACAGCGCGTCGAGCAGCTCCTGAGCCCTCACCGACTCGGGGTGCTCGCCGGGCGGCAGCCGCGTCCAGGCCACGAGGCGACCTTGCAGCGCGCTCCACACGCCGATGAGGGCGACCACCTGCGGCCTCGTGCGCGTGACCGGCGCCTTCACCGCGCGCCTGGCCCACGCGGCCTGGAGCCTCGCCGCGCGCTTGCGCAGCTTCGCGGCGGCGGCGGTGACGCCCTCGGGGGCGTCCTCGGGCGTGCGCCGCAGCAGCTTCGCGACCATCGCGATGGCGTTTGCGACGTCCATCTTCGGCGGCTGAACGTAGGCCGCCATGTCGAACGAGAAGGTCATCAGGCACCTCACATCACGGCGGCGCACCGGCACGACGCCGAAGGGCGCCGCTTCACCTCGTCACCGCCGTCACCCTCTCCAACGGCGCGGCGGAGAAAAGCTGTAGAAGGGGGCGAAGATTTTTTCGGGCGAGCGTTGACGGGGTGAGCGACGAACGACGACCCTTCCGCACCATGTGGGGCCAGAAGAGCCCTGCATCGGGAGGCGTTGATGAACACCACGACAGGGTCCGCGAGCGAGAGCACCACCCCAACGGGGGGCATGCTCGATTACTCGCCCGAGCAGAAGAACATCATCGCCCACCGCGGCGCGCACCTCCAGGTGGTCGCCTGCGCGGGCTCGGGCAAGACCGAGACCGTCGCGGTGCGCGTGGCGACGCTGCTCGAAGAGAAGGTCGCCCCCGACGGCATCGTCGCGTTCACCTTCACGCGCGCCGCCGCGGCCGGGCTCAAGACCCGCATCCTCACGCGCTACCAGGAGCGCAACCCCGGCGCGAACCTCGACGCGCTCTCGCCCCTCTACGTCGGCACCATCCACGCGTACTGCCTGCGGCTCCTGCAGATGTACGTGCCGCGCTACGCGACCTTCGACCTCTACGACGAGCACCGGCTCATCGGCCTCGTGCTCCGCGAGTACTTCGAGCTCGGGCTCCAGCACATCGGCATCAAGAACCTCACCGACTGCGCGCGGGACTTCGTGCGCAACGCCGCCGTCGTCGAGAACGAGATGATCCCCGTCGATCAGCTCCCCGACGGGGCGTTCAAGAACGCGTACGCGAAGCTCCTCGACGCGCTCGACCGCTACCACGTGCTGACGCACAACCAGTGCATCGCGCGCGCGGTCGCGGCCCTCGACGACGCGAGCACCTTCGCGCGCGTCCACGCGCCGCTGCGGCACCTCATCGTTGACGAGTTCCAGGACATCAACCCCGCCCAGGCGAGGCTCATCGAGCGCCTCTCCGCGGCCCCCGTCGAGCTCTGCGTCGTGGGTGACGACGACCAGGCCATCTACCAGTGGCGCGGGTCGTCGGTCGCGTACCTCCAGGCGTTCCAGGCGAAGTTCGGAGCTGCGCAGCACGCGCTCGGCCTCAACCGCCGATCGACCGTCACGATCGTCGACGCCGCGGCCGCGTTCGCGACCTCGATCGCCCCCCGCGTCGCCAAACCCATCCACGGCTCGCGCGCCGCGAACCCCGACGCGCTCCGCTGTTATGGAGCCGCCACCGCCGCCGAAGAGGCCGAGGCCGTCGCCGACGCGATCAAGACCCTCCACGACGCGGGCGTGGCGTACCGGGACATGGCCGTGCTCCTGCGCGCGGTAAAGACCTCGGGCGAAGCCTTCCTCGATGTGTTCGAGGCGAAGAAGATCCCGTACCGCTGCGAGGGCCGGAGCGAGCTCTTCCTCCAGCCCGACGCGCGCTTCTTCGCGTACCTCTACGCGTGGCTCGCGGGGCGCGACAGCTTCTACAACACCCGCACGCGCACGGTCGACGCGATCACCCTCGACTCACTGCTCCAGACGGCCGACGCGCTCTACGCGCCCGACGCCGCGCACCGCAAGCTGCTCGCCGACGGGCTCCCGGTGCAGCGCAAGCACGGGCCGCAGGCCACCGACGCCGACCTCGTGGGGAGCTTCTATCGCCTCGCCGCGCTGCTCCAGATCGATCGGTGGGACGCCGACGACGAGGAGAAGGCCGCGCGCCTCGGGTCGCTCGCGCGCTTCACCGCCGTGCTCGCCGACTTCGAGAACGTCACGCGCCGCGCCCGGCGCATCAAAGACCCCGTGCTCGGTGAGACCGTGCGCGGCGGGCTCCACGGCGGTGAGAAGTACCTCAAGAAGTTCGCCGACTACCTCGGCTTCTACGCCCAGTCCGACTACGAGGACTTCTCCGGCGAGCCCGACTTCGACCTCGACGCAGTGACCGTCTCGACCGTGCACGCCGCGAAGGGCCTCGAGTGGCCCGTGGTCTTCGTGCCGTGCCTCTCTGCGCAGCGCTTCCCCTCGTCGAAGACCGGCAACGCGCAGGACTGGATGATCCCGCGCAGCCTCTTCCCCGCCGGGCGCTACGAGGGCACCGACGCCGACGAGCGGCGGCTCTTCTACGTGGCGATGACCCGCGCGCGCGACCTGCTCGTGCTCTCGACCCACGAGCGCGTCACCACCCGCGCGGCGAAGCCCTCGCCCTACTTCACCGAAGTGGCGCAGAAGAAGGCCGCGGCGTGGCCCCCCGCCTTCCCGCTGCCCGCGGCGATGCCCGAGCCCTCGAAGCTCCACGAAGACAAGCCCACCTACTCGTACTCGGAGCTCGCGCAGTACGGGCGGTGCCCGTTCCAGTACCGCATGCGCAGCCTCTTGAGCTTTCAGCCGCGCGCCGTAAAGGAGCTCGGCTACGGCCACGCGGTGCACCACGTGCTGCGACGCATCGCGGAGCACACCGTAGCCACGGGGCAGGTGCCGGGCTTCCCCGAGATCCACGCGCTCTTCCACAAGGAGTTCTACCTCCCGCTCGCCGACAAGCCCGCGTGGGACAGCATGCAGGCCCGTGCCGAGGCGCTCGTGGCCCAGTACCTCGCCCACCACGCCGACGACCTCCAGCGCGTGTGGGAGGTCGAGCGGCCCTTCGAGCTGCACCTCGCACACGCCAACGTCACGGGGCGCGCCGACGTGATCCTCGACCGCGAGGGGGGCGTCGACGGCGCGCTCGCGATCGTCGACTACAAGACCCACCGCGTCGACGCCGACCCCGAGATGGGCCTCCAGCTCCAGGTGTACACCGCGGCCGGGCGCGGCGAAGGCCACGACGTGCGCGCCGCGTGGCTCCACGATCTGACGGCGAAGGGCAACACCGCGCGGCTGCCCGTCGAGACGCGTCAGGCCGCGATCGACGACGCGCGCAAGAAGGTCGACGCGTGGGCGAAGGGCATCCGCGAGCGGAGCTTCGACGCGTGCCCCGGCGACCACTGCAAGCACTGCGACGTGCGGGAGATCTGCGGCCACCGCAAGGGGTGAGCGCGGCGCGAGAAGTAGCGCTCACGTCGAGACGGCGGGCCGCAGCACGTCGACGGGCTACGCAGCGTTGACGTGGTCGGCCGCCATCTCCGCAAGGATCGCGTCGACGGAGCGCCCCTCCATCGAAGCCAGCGCCCGAAGCAGGTTGGCGCGGAGGAGGACCTCGTCGTGCATCCCGTCACGGGCGGGCGCGAGGACGAGCAGTGGCGCGCCATCGTCGTCCAGGAGGCCGCTCCGATAGACGTCGATGCCGTCGGAGCGGGAGTCGATCAGCTCCCAGTTGTGCCGCGTAAGGTAGCGACGGAGCGCGGTGGTGGTCGGACTCATGGCAGGCTCCCTCGTAGCGCAAGGTGTCGCAGCGGGCCGAGGATGGCCGCGCTGTCGAAGCGTCGATCCCTGGCCAACGACACGCGCACGCTCCGCGTGTTGTCCGTCGGCTCGAGCCCGCGAAGCGAGGTCCACCATGCGCAACGACGTAGCGTGAGCGCCTCGTCGGTCTGCTCGAACCACAGTGACTCTTCCGTGGGCATGACGAAGACCACGAGAATGCGCGGCATCCCCTCGTCGCTCGCAAGCTCGCGGTAGGCGTCGGCATCCAGTTCGAAGCGGACCTCCTCACTTCGGAGCTGGGCCCGCGTGGTCGCCTTGACCTGCAACGCGACCTCGATGCCCGGCTCCCAGGGCCGTCCTGCGAAGGTCGAGAGGTACGAGAGCCGCCCGTCGATTCCGAAGTCGGGCCACGTGCGCCGGTAGATGCACCCGGCGCGCGCGCAGACCGCGTCGACGTACGCGTGACTCAACGCCTCCTGCACGGCACCACGCGGCAACATCGCCCCAGAAGCTAGCACGCGAGCGCCTCCGCGCGGAGCTCGCGCGACGCGAGAAGTAGCCCTCACGTCGTCGCGTCGGGCCGGAGCACATCGAAGAGCTCGGCGACGATGGCGAGATCCGCGAGGCGGTCGCCCTCGATCACGAGGGGCACGAACGATGGGTTCTCGGGGCGGAGCTCGACCCTGCTCCACCGCTGCTCCGACCCGCGCGGCGCGGGAACACCGTGAAAGCGCTTCACAGTGAAGCTCGTCGAGGTGTCGGCGTCGACGTGGCCGCCGTACTTCGCGAGCACGACGGCGCCGTTCTCGATGTCCGTGGGCACGCGCCGCGAGAAGATGCAGTACTCGCCGTCGCGGATCGTGGGCTCCATCGAGCGCCCGATCACCCTCGCCACGAAGTGGTCGCGGTGGAGCCTCCGCGTCGTGCGCGGCTTCACCCAGCGGACGCTGCGCTCGATGTGCTCGAAGCCGCCCGCGGCGATGTCGTAGCCGATGTATGGCACGACGTCCGGCGGCGGGTTCTTGCCGCGCGGCGCCGCGACGACCTCGAACGGCGGCTTCGGCGGCGGCTCCACGGGCGGCCCCACGATGGTGTCGAGCATCGCGCGGAGCTTCTCGTCGGGGAGACCTCGCGTGGCCTCGATCACCCGGTGCCGTAGACGATCGGGTGCCGGCGAGACGAACAGGTCGAGCAGTTCCACCCCCAGGTGGAGCGCGATCGAGTCCAGCGCCTCGAGCCTGGGCAACTTGATGCCCGTCTCGATCGGCGAGAGATACCCCTTCGTCAGGCCAACCTTCGCCGCGAACTTCGGTAGGGGAACGCCCGTGGCCTCGCGTAGCGCGCGAATCCGCGAGCCAAGTTCGCGAGCCAGGGGAAGGGCGTCGTCCCGCGGGGGAGCCACGCGCTTGACCGTAGGCGGCGGCTTGCGATAGAGGTTTTCTGTCAGAAAACCTCTGGCGCGCGCGCTCCGTCCCGCGATCCACGCGATGGAGCACGATGGGTGCGGGTGTGCTCGGCGAACGATGGGGGACGAACGCCCTCACACGCCGCCGTGCGCCCTCGCGTTCTCGATCCGACCAATCATCAGGGAGGGCACGAACGATGGCGGGCAAAGGACAGTCGCACACGCCCCCGGCGCGTACCGATGAGTACGTGCACTCGGGCGCGAAGCGCCCGAACAACCCCGAGGCCGGTCTGCACAGCGCGGACAAGGTCAAGGTCCCCACGAAGGTCAAGTACCAGTACGACCCGCACCTCGACCCCCAGCTCGTGTGGGCCAGCAAGGCCGAGCGCTCCGAGATCGAGGTCGAGACCGTCTCGCTCCACAAGCACGAGGTCGTGCGCCCCCAAGACATCGTCTCTCTCGTGCAGGGCGAACCCACGCAACTCGGCCTCTTCGGCGACCCTCGCCTACCCATCCACAAGGCCGTCGAGTTCTACAAGCACGACCAGCTCTGGATGAACCGCCTCGTGCTCGGTGACTCGCTGCTCGTGATGAACTCCCTGCTCCACAAGGAGAACCTCGGCGGGCAGGTGCAGATGATCTACATCGATCCCCCGTACGGGATCGCCTACAACAGCAATTTCCAGCCGCGCATCGACAAACGCGAGGTGCAGGACGGGAAGGACGACTCGCTCTCACGAGAACCCGAGCAGATCAAGGCGTACCGGGATACCTGGACGCTCGGGATTCACAGCTACTTGGCATACCTGCGGGATCGGCTCATGCTCGCGCGGGAGCTTCTGCACGAGAGCGGCAGCGTCTTCGTGCAGATCAGCGACGACAATGTTCACCACGTTCGTGAACTCCTCGATGAGGTGTTCGGGGCGGCGAACTTCGCCTCCATGATCACGTTCCAGAAGACGACGGGATCAACAACGTCGACCGTCCCTACGACTTCGGACTACCTGCTCTGGTACGCAAAGGACCTCAAGAAGATCAAATTCAGGAAGCTCTACGAAAGGCAGGTGCCGGGGGCTGCCGGGGCGCTGGAGTACAAGCGCGTAGAGCTTCAAGACGGAACGCTCCTTCCCGTCAGCAAATTCATCACAGGCGGTCGTCTGACCCTCCCCAAGGGAGCTCGACTGTTCGCCACAGGCGACATCTCCTCCAAGGGAGGGGATGACCCGGATATCATCGTCAAATGGGAGGGCAAGAAGATCACGCTGTCGTGTAAGCCGAACCGCCACTGGAAATGTGGCGTCGAAGGGACGAAACGGCTCTGGGACGCTGGCCGTCTCTTGAGGCAGTCGGGGCTTCGAATCTACAAGCGATACTTCGACGACTTCCCCTACCGCGAGCTCACCCACGTCTGGACCGATACGCGCGGCGAGGACGATCCGACCTACGTCGTGCAGACCGCAACGAAGGTGGTCGCCCGTTGCATTCTGATGACCACGGATCCGGGTGACCTCGTCCTGGACCCCACGTGCGGCTCCGGCACGACGGCGTATTCCGCCGAGCAGTGGGGGCGGCGTTGGATCACCTGCGACACTTCCCGAGTCGCCGTGGCGCTCGCGCGTCAGCGCCTGATGACGGCGACGTATCCGTTCTATCTTCTCGCCTACCCTCAAGAGGGCGTGGCTGGAGGCTTCAAGTACACCGAAGTACCTCACATCACGGCCAGCAGCATCGCGCACGACTTGTCGCCGGAGGTGGAGAAGCTCTTCGACCTTCCGCTGGAACGGGATCACGTCACCCGGGTCTCGGGGCCGTTCACCGTCGAGGCGATCGCGGCGCTCGACCCGGCCGAAGCGATGACGCCCGCGCCGTCGGTGGTCGAGACCATCCCGACGAAGCCCGCCGATCGCGTGCAGCAGCTCTTCGACGTGCTCGCGAAGGATGGCGGTCTGAGCGTGCCCGGCAAGGGGCGCATCGAGATCGAGGGCCTGCGCCGCGTGATGGACCTCGACGGCGTCGACGCCGAGGGCGAGGTCACGCTCGACAAGAAGAAGGTCAAACTCGCGGTCAGCTTCGGCCCCTACCACGGCCCCGTGACCGCGAACCGTCTGGAGGAGGCCATCAACGCGGCCACGGGCGCCTATCAGGCGCTCGCGGTGGCGGGCTTCAGCTTCGACCCCGAGGTGTCGGCCTTCCTCGACAAGCACCCCAACCTCGGCGTGCAGCTCTTTCGCGTGCAGATCGCGCCCGACGTGCAGATCGGCGACCTGCTCAAGGTCAAGCACGCCGAGAAGCTCTTCGCGGTGCTGGGGCAGCCCGACTTCGACGTGAAGAAGAGCGGCAAGGAGTGCACGGTGACGCTGAAGGGCGTCGACCTGTATGACCCCAACCAGCGCATGGTGAAGGCGCACCAGCTCGACGCCGTGGCGGCGTGGTTCCTCGACACCGACTACGACGGCCGGTGCTTCCGCGTGCGGCAGGTGTTCCTGCCCGCGGAGAAGGGGAAGGGGTTCGAGAAGCTCGCGAAGTCGCTCAAGGCCCTCGTCGACGAAGACGCCTGGGACGCGCTCAAGGGCTTCACCTCGATGCCCTTCGAGCTCGGGAGCTTCAAGACCGTCGCAGTGAAGGTCATCGACGTGTACGGCCACGAGGTCGTCGGGGTCCGCAAGGTGAAGGGCTGACCCATGGCGAAGAAGTCCACCGCGGGCGGCCAGTCGCTGCTGCCCGGCATCGCGCCGATCTTTTCGAAGGTCATCATCAACGACGCGTACACGGAGCCCACGCAGCACCTGAACCTGCTGCGCAAGGTGAACAGCGAGCCCGAGGTGCTCCAAGATCGCCGGCCCTCGGGCTACTACCGCCCCGCGGCCGACGGCCACGAGGAGTTCGTCGAGCTCGTCGCGGTGAACCGCATCCGCGACCGGCTGCGCGCGTGGCGCGAGGCGGGCTACCCCGGCACGACTCGCGTGACGCTGGCGCTCCTTCGCCAGTGGAACCTGCGCAAGCGCGAGTACCCGCAGTTCTTCTGCCAGCGCGAGGCCGTCGAGGCGATCATCTGGCTCACCGAGGGGCCCGAGCACGAGCGCGCGAACCTCCCGCTCGAGTCGCACGACCCCTTCGTGCGCTACTGCTGCAAGCTCGCGACGGGCGCCGGCAAGACCACCGTGATGGCGATGCTCATCGCGTGGACGGTCATCAACCGCGTGACGTACCCGCGCGCCCCCCGCTTCACCGACGCGGTGCTCGTGGTGTGCCCGAACCTCACCGTGAAGGAGCGGCTCCAGGAGCTTCGCCCGAGCCACCCCCAGAGCACCTACAAGACGATGGAGCTCCTCCCCGAGGCGACGGACTTCGGGCAGGCGCTGACCCGCGCGCGCATCGACATCGTGAACTGGCACAAGCTCGCGGTCGACGACGACACCGGCACCCGCGGCGTGCTCCAGCGCGGCGAGGAGACCGACGCGGCCTTCGCGAAGCGCGTGCTCGCGGAGCTCGGCGACGCGAAGAACATCATGGTGCTGAACGACGAGGCGCACCACGCGTGGCGCGTGAACCCCAAGGGGAACGCGGTGATCGAGGCCGAAGAGGCGCTGGAGCTCGACGACCCCGACGAGTTCGAGAGGACCGCCACGGTGTGGGTCGACGGCCTCGACCGCATCCATCGGGCGCGGGGCATCCGCACGTGCGTCGACATGAGCGCGACGCCCTACTTCACGGCGCTGTCGAAGTACCCCGACGGGCAGCCCTTCCCGTGGGTGGTGTCGGACTTCGGGCTGGCCGACGCGGTGGAGTGCGGCATCGTGAAGATCCCGCGCGTGCCCAAGGGCGACGACTCGGGCAAGAGCGAGCCGAAGTACCTCCACCTCTGGGACCACGTGAAGGACAAGCTCTCGTCGAAGGCGCTCGGTGGAGAGCCCACGGAGAGCGAGCTCCTGAAGACGCTCATGGCCGCCGAGGGGGCGATGCGCTCGCTCACCTTCCACTGGCGCAAGACCTTCGACCGGTGGACGAGGGACAAGAGCCCGGTGCCGCCGTGCATGATCGTCGTGTGCAACAACACCACGACGGCGGGCTTCCTCGAGAGGTTCATCGCGAAGGGCGACCTCGACCCGGGCTTTCAGAACGAGGAGGGCGCCGAGCGCACGCTCCGCATCGACTCCTCGATGCTGCGCAAGGCCGAGGCGGGCACCGACGGCTCGGCGCAGGCGCAGGCGCTCCGCGAGAAGGTCTCGACGGTGGGCAAGGCGGGCAGACCGGGCGGGCAGATCCGGTGCGTGGTCTCGGTCGCGATGCTCTCCGAGGGTTGGGACGCGCGCAACGTCACGCAGATCCTCGGGCTCCGTGCGTTCTCGTCGCGGCTGCTGTGCGAGCAGGTGATCGGCCGCGGGCTCCGTCGGGCCGACTACAAGGACCTCTCGAAGCCCGAGTACGTGGACATCTACGGCGTGCCCTTCTCACTGATCCCCGTGGAGCGCGAGGCCGCGGGCACGCGCAACCTCGAGCCGCCGACGCAGGTGAAGGCGCTGCCCGAGCGCGAGGAGTTCGAGATCAGCTTCCCGCGCATCGTGGGCTACCGGCCCGAGACGACCGTCGACATGAAGATCGACGAGTCGAAGCTCGAGCCGCTGATCCTCGACGAGGGCGACGAGCCCACGAAGGTCATCCTCGGCGAGGGGATCACCTACTACGCCACGGGCGGCCAGTTGCAGCCGCTGCCCGCGGGCGAGGAGTTCAACGTCGAGGAGGCGCTCGCCCGCGAGCAGACGGTGGCCTTCGTGGTGGCGCGCGACCTCTGCGACAAGCTGCCGGAGCACCACGCGCGCTTCCTCTTCCCTCGCGCGCAGCAGGTCGCGATGGACTACATCGAGAACCGGGTGGAGACCAACGGCCTCCCGCGCCGCCTCGTGGCGCTGACGAAGTACACGCAGGAGATCGTCGAGCGCATCCTCGCTTCGGTGACCACGGCGACGGGCGAGACGATCCACCGCCCGGTGCAGAGCGTGTTCAGCCCCGAGGGGACGACGAAGTCGGTGGACTTCGCCACGCGCCGCCCGACGTACAAGCCCGCGAAGAGCCACGTGAGCCACGTCGTCTGCGACCCGCAGCACGAGAACGCGGACCTCGACGATCTGTGGGAGGCGCGCGCCGCGAAGCACCTCGACAACCACAAGCGGGTGAAGGCGTTCGCGAAGAACGACCACCTGGGGTTCAGCATCCCGTATCGCTATCAGGCCGACGAGCCGAGCTACGTGCCCGACTTTCTCGTCGTGCTCGAGTGCGAGGACGGCACCGAGACGAAGGTCGCGCTCGAGGTGAAGGGCTGGCTGCACAACCAGGTGACGGCGAAGAACCAGGCCGCCCGCAAGTGGGTCGACGCGGTGAACCGCGAAGGAGCGTGGGGCCGCTGGGCCTTCGCGATCGTCTACGACCCCGATCAGGTGCCGGGCGTGATCGACGTGCTCGCGAAGGACCCCACGATCACGTTCGTGAGCGGCAACTCGCTCCCTCGGGTCGCGACGACCGCTGCCGCGTCGGGTGGAGCGCTCTTCGACGCCGCCGCGGAACGCAGCGACGATCAGGCGTCGTAGCGCGCTCTCCCCTCCCCGACCGATCCCGAGATCGCTCCGACCACTTCGCGAAGTTGTCCGACCGATCCCGAGATCGCTCCGACCACTTCGCGAAGTTGTCCGACCGATCCCAAGATCGCTTCGACCACTTCGCGAACTTCCCTCACCGATCCCGAGATCGCCCCGACAACCTCGCGCACTCCCCGCGGCGCACTCCCCGCGGCGCTCAGGGCATCGCGGCGGTGGCGGCGGAGTCCGCGGGCAGCAGCAGCGTCCACGCGCCGCCCGCGCCCGCGGTGGTGCGCGCCACGCGCACGGTGACGCCCGTGGCGCCGGCTTCGCGCACGCGCACCAGCGCCTCGACGTGGGCGCCCGGCGAGGGCACCCCGCGCGGGTCACGCACGACGCCGTGCACCTCGACGGGCGAGTCCATCACCACGTCGAGGGCGCGGATGCCGCTCTGCACGCACACGGTCTGCGCGAGGGTGGTCGCGAAGCCCGCGCCCGCGGGAGGCTCGACCACGATGCGGTAGAGGCCCGGGTCGAGGTCGAGGCGGTACGAGCCGTCAGCCGTGGTGGTCGCGTCGTCGGGGTTGGCCGACGGAGCCACCGCGCGCATCGCCACGTCGGCGAGGCACGGGTGGGCGTTGTACGCGTCCTGAAAGGGAATCGCCTGCACGCGGGCGCTGCGAACGGGCTCTCCGCTCGCGGTGAGCACGCGGCCTTCGACCGCGAAGCGGGGGTCGACCGTCAGCACCCGCCCCGACTGCACCCGCATGTCGCTGCCCACCAGGAACGACCGCACCACGGTGTTGGCGAACTCGTCGTCGGGCACGTCGATCACCACCTCGTAGGTGCCGGGCACGAGCCACGTCGAGAAGCTCCCGTCGGAGTCGGTCTGCACGCGGTCTTCGAACCACGCGCGCGCGCCGTCGCCGAGCGAGGTGCCCGCCGTCGGGATCGTGGTGCGCAGCGTGACCGTCGCACCCCGCAGCGCGCGCCGCGCGCCGCTCATCGAGCGGCCCTCGACCGAGGCGTTGACCTGCACGCAGCCCGCGCAGCGCGGCGTCGGCTCGCCCGGAGGGCCCGACGGAGGCGTCGACGACGTGACCGCGAGGCCCGCGTCGGTGGGCAGGTCGATCGCCACGTCGCGCCCCGAGGGGTCGAGTCTCGCGCACACGGCCTTGGGGAGCTCGACCACCAGCCCCGCGTGCGTGTTGACGTTCGACGTGACGCGCAAGACCCAGTCCTGCGGCGCGCCGGGGGCCATCGCGACCGAGAACGCGCCGGGAGACGTTCCGTCGGGGCCGTCGGTGAGGGCCACGGTCGACACCTCGACGTTGCGGCTCGCGGGGTCGACCGCGCGCACCGAGAGCCCGCCGATGAGCGCGCCCGCGCGCCCGCGGATCGTGCCCGACCAGCGCGGGTACGCCGCGGGGTACAGGATGTCGAAGCGCTGCTGCGCGCTGTCGGAGCGCACGTCGAAGCGCCGCTCGAAGCGCGGCGGGATGCGGTCTCGGAACGCCTGCGCCGGGCGCACGATCACGTCGTAGGTTCCGTCGGTGAGCGACGCGGCCCAGGTGTGCGCCACGCGGTCGCCGGGCAGGTCGGGCAGCGGCGAGGTCTGCGCCACGACCTCGATGGGCGACACCACGTCGGGCCCGTCGGAGGGCGTGAAGGTCACCGTCGCGGCGATGGGCTCGGGGTCGCCCATCGACCCCTCGCGCTGCGCGGCCACGGTGCCGTACACCGTGCGCCGCTGGCGGAGCGCGAGGTCGACGACCTCGCCCGTGCGGATCGACCGCGGCGGCGTGAGCGTCGGGAGCGCGTCGCCCGCGCCCGCGCTCTCGGGCGGCAGCACCCTGAAGAACACCTCGGTGCGCGCGACCGCCACGCAGCGGTGGTGCGCGAGGTCGCACACGCCCTCGCGGCACTCGCCGTCGGCCTGGCAGCGGTTGACCGTGGGCGCGCCCACGAGCGCGCGGTCCTCGACGCACGACGCGAACGCCAGGGCGATGCCCAGCGCGACGAGCGGCGACCTCACGGCTGCACCCGCTGCGCGCACGACTCCACCGGGTCGACGGGCGTGCCGTCGCTCGGAGACTTGAACACCCACCACGTCGCGAAATCGACGTCGCCCGCGCGCGACGGCGTGTGGCCGTCTCCCTCGCTCAGGCTGAAGCTCGACGAGACCCACAGCTCGACGCGGTTGCACCCCACGACGAAGCGGTTCTCTTGGATCCTCCGCGCCACGAAGCGGCGCACGTTGCCGTCGGGCGCGATCTCGCCGCGCTGCTGCGGCTGGCACCCGACGCCGTCGACCGGCGCGCAGTCGCGGTCGACGTTGATGAAGAGCTGCCACTGGAGCAGGTCGTTCGGGTTGGCGTCGTCGACAGGCACGTAGAAGTCCACGCCCGTGTCCGTCGACCGCAGCACCACCACGTTGCCGAGCCGCGGCTGCGTCGTGCCGTGCACGTCGCGAATGCGCGGCGGCGTCAGCGGACGCTCCGACACGAACTCCGTCGGGTTCGTGATGATGCAGCTCGTCGTCATCAGAAAGATCACCCGTGACAGGCGAGCAAGCATGGCAGCGAAAAGCGTACCATGGTCCGCCGCGCGGTTGTTTCTCGCGCGCATCGCCCGCTCGCGGAGAAACGCGCGGTGACAACCGTGTCGCGGTGTGGGGCGCACGGCGTGACGTAGCCTGTCCCTCACCCCTCGCGAGAGTCGGTGCAACGCGCGGGGAGCTGGCCTATGGTTGCGCGGTCATGATCGGTCGGCTTCACGGGGTCGTGGTCTCTGAGTCCGCCGACGGCACGGCCGTCGTCGACGTGCACGGGGTGGGGTACGAGGTGACCGTTCCGCTGGGCACCTTCGGCCGCGCGCCTCGCGACGCGAGCAACGCGGTGACCTTGTTGGTGGTCACGCACGTGCGCGAAGACGCGATCACCCTCTTCGGCTTCGCGAACGAGGGCGAGCGCGCGACGTTTCGACTGCTCACGTCGGTGGCGGGCATCGGCCCGAGGATCGCCGTCGCGGTGCTGGGCTCGCTGCCCCCGAACGAGCTCGCGCTCGCGGTGGCGAAGGGCGACGTGAAGCGCCTTCAAGCGGTGCCGGGCGTGGGGCGCCGCCTCGCCGAGCGCCTCGCGCTGGAGCTCAAGGGCAAGCTCACGCCGGGCGTGGGCGGCCCCGTGGCGACGACGGGCGTCCCCTTCGCGGGCTACGCGCCCGCGGCGGCGGCGACGACGGCTGCGCCCGCGGGTCCGATGGCGACGCTGGTGGCGACGCTGATGAACCTCGGGTTCAAGCCCCCCGAGGCCGAGCGCGTGGCCGCGGAGTTCGCCGACCGCATGGGCGAGCCCCTCGACGCGCTCGTGCGCGACGCGCTCAAGCGCCTCGTCCGGTAGGCTTCTTCGCTTCGAACTCGTCGACGAGCGAGGCGTCGCCCTGCACCTCGGTCGCGGGCGCGGCGGGCAGGTCCTTCGTGAGCTGCGCCATGAGCCTGTCGCGCATCCACGGGGGGACGTCGTCGGCCTTGTCGCAGTTCATCCTCACCTCCTCGCCGTCGAGGGTGACGGCGTCGTTGGCGAGCACCTGCACGCTGCCGAGCGTGGCCTCGACGCGCACCTCCTCGGAGCGGATGGCGGCCTCGGCGCGCGCGTTCACGGCGAAGCGCTCGCAGTCGACGGTGACCGCGCCGGCGCTCTTGATCTCGACGTCGGCCGATTCGAAGACGAGCTTCGGCCCCGCGTCGGTGAGCACCACGGTGAGCTCGACGCGTCCGCCGCGTCCCTTCACGCGCAACCGCTCGGCGCCGCCCTCGGTGCTGATCTCGACGGCGCGCCCCGAGGGGAGCGCCACCTCGCGCGTCGCGCTCGCGACCGCGAGGTCTTCGAGGGAGGGCGCGGGCTCGGCGTGGGCCTCGGCGTGCGGCGCGGGGGCAGCGGGCTGGTGATGGCGGGTCATGACGCGGCCCCCCCCCCCAGCCCCGCCCCCGCCTCGGGGGCGGGGGGCCGGAGGAGATCAAGGGCACAGGGACTCGATCGCATGCAGCGCTCTCGACTCATCACACTCCTCCGGCTCCCCGCCCCCGAGGCGGGGGCGGGGTTGGGGGTGGGGGCCACGCGCGTCACGCGTTCCTCCATCGCACGGCGTAGCGCAGGGACTCTTCTTGCGCGTCGGTGAGCGGCAGGTCGAGGGGCGCGCGCGCGCCCCACACGACGCTCACGCGGTCTTCGTCGGGCTCGACGATCACCGACGCGAGGGTTGCGGGGAGCTCGGTGGGGCCGCGGCCGGGCATGTCGACGAGCACCTGCGGCCGCTCGCCGGGCAGCTCGAACTCGAGCCGCGCGTGGTGGCGGTGCACGTTGGTGAGCACGAAGCGCTCGGCGCCCGTGAGCGTCGGGAGGATGAGCCACGGCGACGCGCCGTTGAAGATCCGGTCGTCGAAGCCGTCGGTGGCGTCGCCCTCGTCTTCGAGCGGGTTGCGCATCACGTGGGCCTCGGCGAGGTAGCCCGTGCGCACCTCGACGAACTCCTGCGCCGAGACCGCGTGCGAGACGCCCAGGCCCAGAAAGGCGAAGCGCGGGAACCACGACTGCTCGCACCAGTCGAAGCCCGCGGGCACGGGCTGCACGGGCCAGCGGTCGGGGTCGCGCGAGCACAGCCGCTCGGGCGTGAGCGCGTCGTGGGGCAGCTCGAGGTTCGGCAGCAGGAGCTCGTCGAAGGCGCGGCGGCTCGGGTGCACCACGTACCCGCGGCCCGCGGGGTTGCGCGCGTAGTTGTAGCGGGAGAGCTCCTCGCGCGGCACGTCGGTGTAGGGCTGGAACCACGCGAGCACCTCGTCGGGGTGCGCCTCCTCGCTCCACACGTCGCGCCCGCCGTACGCGCGGTCGTACGTGAGGGGCATCGTGGTGAAGGGCTGCGGGCGCGTGAACGCGGGCGCGTTGCCCTCGCCCCTCCACTCGACGCGGCGGTCGCCCGTGACGCGCATCACCCTCGCGGCGCGCGAGGTGTCGCGGCCCGCGCCCGGCGGCAGCACCGCGACGCCCACGTCGAGCTGCTCGACGGGGCCCGCGAGGCTCCACGCGTGGCCCTGCACGACGACGTCGGTGGCGCGCTTGACCGGCGCGAACACGTCGGGGTCGGTGCGCGGGAGCACGGCGCCGCCCTGCCCCCTGCGGTCGGCGTAGTAGTCGATCACGGGCGCGAGCGCGGTCTGCATGGGCGCGACCTCGCAGCGGCGCCCGTGGGTGATCGAGTACGTGCGGCGCGCGGTGAGCTGCACGTAGGGCGTTCCCCCGTCGCTCGCCTGCGTCACGAAGGTGACGAGATCACCCGGCATCAGGGGTGGCCCCCGCCGTGCGCCGCCTCGCCCGGCTCCCGCGGCGGCGTGTAGGGCCTGCCGTCGATGAGCGCGCCGAAGCGGTCTCCGCTCGCGCTGTTCTCGCCCTTCACCAGGTCCTTGATCACGTCCTTGGGGTTGAGCGCGACGTTGAGCGGGTTCACCGGGAGGTGGTTCGCCTCCTTGAGCTTGTCGCCCAGCATGCCCGCGACCTTCTCCTTGCCCTTGGCGAGCACCTGCTCCTTGATCTGGTCGGCGAACTTGTGTTGCAGCATCGACTCGGCGCGCTGCACGGCCCGCTCGGCCATCTCGTGGCGGAAGGGGTTGTTCTTGTACTGGAGCAGGATCTTGGTCGCGTAGCGGAACTGGTTGGCGGCCACGGCCTTGTCGACGAGGCTGCGGATGCCCGGCGCCTTCATGATCTTCGAAGCGATCTTCGACGAGAGCTTCTCCTCGGCCTCCTTGAGGGCCTTGCCGATGGCGGTCTTCTCGAACCACTTGCCGAGCTTCGAACCGATCTTCGAACCGATCTTGTCGAGCAGCTTCGAGAGGAGGGCGTCGACGAGGATGAGCGCGAGGCACCCGAGGATGTCCCCGAGGCTCATGCCCGCGAATACGTTGGTGGGCGCCTGCACCGAGAGGATCGTGGGGTTCACCGGCAGGTCGCCGCAGTCCATCTGGTTGATGACCGCGACGCACGAGCCGAACCCGAGGAACATCACCGCCGTGGGGTTTCCGCCGTGCCTGGTCTTGAACGACGCCCACGCGGTCTTGCTCGACCCGAGCGCGGTGAACACCGCCCAGAAGATCACCTCGGGGCACGGCACGGGGAACGGCAGGTGCGGCCGCAGGAGCATGCAGTCGTGACCGAGCTTGATGAGCCCGTCGCCCTTCTCCTTCACGGTGCCGTGCTGCTTGTCGCCCACCGCCCACTCGGTCGTGGCGATGTTGAAGTACCAGCCCTTGGGCAGCGGGATGAACGGCGCCTGGATCGCCGCCGCGTGCATGTCGATCGCGATGTTCAGGCAGAGCGGCCGTACCACCTGGCATTTCATGGCGTCACCGTTGGCTCCTTCGTCGACACGTCGAGCGTGGCGCCGCGCAGCTCGCGCGGCCTGAGCTCGTAGCGAAAGTTGGCCCTCGCGGTCAGCACCACGAGGTCGTGCGGCGCGATCACCCACACGCCCGAGTACGCGAGGCGGCGCGCGATCACCTCGGCCCCCACGCGCGACTCGACGCGCAGCGCGAGGTCGGGCAGCGCGAAGCGCACGGGCCTCGCGCCGAGCCCCGCGACCTCGACGCGGTCGCCGGGCGAGAGCGACGGCGCGATCATCGCGGGCGGCGACGCGCCTTCGTAGAAGGTCAACCCCGCGGCGGCGATCTCGTCGTGCGAGGGCGGCGGCTCGTTGCGCTCGGCGCGGTCGGTGAACCACTTCGTCGCGTGCCACGTCGACGCGTTGGTGATCGGTCCCCAGCCCGCGGGCATGGGGCGGTCTTCCCAGCGGGTGACGGGGCGCGTGGGGTCTTCGATGTTGGGCAGCGGCTTCTCGAGCGCGTCGTCGGCCGACCAGTAGAGCCCCATGCCCGCGGGGTTGAGAAAGTGCGACGCGGTCGTGCCCTGGTAGCTGGTCGTGCCGCCGTACGAGCGCCGCCAGTCGAGGGTCATGGAGTGAAAGGGCAGCGGGGCCGAGGGCGTGAGCGTGCCGCGCAGGGTCTTCTGCCACACGCGGTCGCCGTGCACGGCGAGCTCGCTCGTGAGCGCGCCCGCGCGGGCCCGCACCGCGTGGCGCGTGACCTCGCGGTCGAGGGTCACGTCGCCGACGATCACCACGTCGCAGCCCTCGCGCACGAAGACGTTGTCCGACGGGAACACCCCCACGGCCGTCTCGAGCGCCTGGTCGAAGATGGGCCACGGGTCATCCGATGGGATGAGCGCTGCGCTCTCGGGGTCGTAACGAAAGGTCGCCCGCGCGATGACCCACGCGGCCTTGTCGTCGGGGCCGACGTGGCCGTGAAAGAGCCTTGCCGCATAGGGGGTGTTGTTGACGAGGTCCATCGCGCCGCAGCGCCATGGAGTATCACGGTTCGCGTCGTGCGCTCCATGGGCTCACGGACCTTGGAAGGCCCTGCGCCGGGTCAGATCAGAACGTCGACCTCCTGGCCGCCCGAGAGGGCCAGGGAGGTGTCGATCCAGCGGAGTTCCGCGAGGTTTTCGAAGTACTGCCGCAGGGTGGGCACGCCCGCCACGAGGCGCTCGAAGAGCTCGCGCGAGAGGAACATCAGGGTGCAGTCGCGGGCGGCGGTGACCGTGGCCGTGGTGGGCGCGTGCCGCAGGAGCGAGATCTCGCCGAACACGTCGGCCCCTCCGAGGCGCGCGACCTCGACCTCGCCCGCCCCGCCGTCGGCCGCGACGCGCACCTCGCCGAGGAGCGTGACGTAGAGCCCGCGCCCCTCGTCGCCCTGCCGGATGATCGTCGCGCCCGCGGGGGCGCGCACGGTCTCGAAGTGGTCGGCGAGCGCGAGGCGCTGCGCCTCGTCGAAGGGCTTGAAGAGCGCGTGCGTGGCGAGCAGGTTCGAGAGCAGCCGCTGCTGCATGAAGCGCTCGAGCGCCGCGGCCACCACCGAGAGCTCTCCGCTCAGCGACGCGAGCGCCGCGCGGCCGAAGACCAGCAGGTCGCACGCCTCGGTGGCCGTCACCGTCGCCATGCGCGGCGCGCTCGACACCAGCGCCATCTCGCCGAGCACCGACGACTCGCCGGGGCGCGCCAGCACCGTGCGCCCGCCGTCGCGCGAGACCTCCACGGCCCCGCGCGCGAGCATGAAGAACGACTCGGGCGCGTCGCCCTCGCGCAGGATCACCTCGCCCTCGGCCACGCGCGCGAGCTCCGCCGCGCGCAGCACGCGCGCGAACGCGTCGCGGGGCAGCTCCGAGAGCAGCGGGATCGGCGCCGCCGTCGGCGGGTACTGCGGCAAGCCCTCGCGCGAGACCGAGACCTTCAGGGCCGCGTCGAGGAGCGTCCGCTCGTCGATGCCGTCGGGCAGCCACGCCTCGCGGGGCACGCGCGCGTCGGGGTCGGGCAGCGCGAGGCGCACCGCGCGGCCGAGCGCGGGCGAGCCCTGCGCGTAGCGGTCGGCGAGCGCGTCGAAGACCTCGTTCACGTGGGGGTCGAGCGCGCTCAGCACCTTGAGCGCCACGCAGGTCTTGAGCGGCCTTCCGCCCGCGGAGGTCTCGCGCGCCACGGCGGCGTACGCCTCGACCGCCGCGCGCGTCTGCCCCGCGGCCAGCAGCCCGTCGGCGATGCGAAGCCGCGCGTCGAAGTCGTGCGGGGCCGAGCGCACGAGCGCCACCAGCCGCTCGAGCGCGCCGCGCGTGTCGCCCTCACGCAGGCATCGGTCGGCACTTCGTGCGACCTCACGTCGGGTCGGTGCATCCATGGGGGTGGGCGAAGGGTCGTCCCCACACTCGCCGCGGGTCAACCCCGTTCCTCAAACGTACGGTTGTGTAGCCCGCTTCACGCGCCCGCTTCACAGTGTGCAGCGCGCTGTACACGCGCGCGCCTCGTGCACCCGTGGACGCGGCGATCCCGGCGGTTTCACTCGCGAAGAGGGAGACGGTCTCGAGTGGCATGTGCGCTGCACTACGGCGCTGCACTCGGCGCGTGAGGCGCCGGTCGAGAGGCCGTGAGGCACTGAAAAGAAGGAGCGGAGAGCCACTGCCCGCGACGGGTGCGATGGGGTGACGGTCGTCATCGTGACCGGGGGGACATCGATGACGAGCCGTCTTTCGGTCCAGAGCGGGTGATGATCGCCGTGTGATGCCCAGAGGATGACGGCTGCGACGAGCGCCCGGGGGGGGGCCGTGCGGGTCATCTGCAGGGGGGCGCATCGGGGGGCGATCGCGTCGGGACCGCGAGGCTCCGTCACC
>JBDHVF010000044.1:0-20488 GCA_039809605.1 Polyangiales bacterium
CGCGGCCGCGAGGGCGGCGCCCGCGGCGAGCGTGCGCGCGCGAGAGAGCCTCGGGCGCTCGGGCTTCGCGCGGCGGCGCAGCGCGTCGGCGTCGGCGACGAAGCCGCGCACGTCGCTGCGGTTTCTCTTCGAGACGAGCACGCGCTCGGGCGCGACCTTCTCGTGGCGCAGCGCCGGCGCGCGCTCGGCCTCGGTGCGAAGGGTGGTCCACTCGCCGCCCTCGCGGTACTGGCAGTCGCCCGGGCCGCACGCGCCGAGGAGCACGCCCGACGCGCCGTGGCGGATCGCGCGCTCGACGGTGAGCATGTTGACCCAGCCCGCGCACGGCGCCAGCACCACGCGGTAGCCCGGCAGCGCGTCGCAGCGGCCCGTCTCGGGGTCGACCTCGAGCTCGGCGCCCGCGGACTCGGCGCACACGATCGCGACGTGCACGTCGGGCGACTCGCGCACGGCGTCGTCGATCCACGCGTCGAGCCTTCGCCGCTCGTCGTTCACGCTCAGCCACGGCAGCTCGATCGCCGACGAGTTGCACGAGCCCGAGCAGATGCCGCAGCCGACGCAGCGGCCCTCGTCGACCTGCGCCTGCACGTCGAAGCCCCTGCCGTCGGTGCGCGGCACGAGGGTGATGGCCTGGTAGGGGCAGTCTTCGTAGCAGCGCTTGCAGCCGTTGCAGCTCGGCACGTCGACGACGGCGACGGGCGCGCGCCCCCGCGCGAGGAGCCACGGCACCGCGCAGAAGAGCGCGGTGCCCGCGAGAGAGAGCCCCCACAGCGCGCCCGCTCCGAGGCGGTCGGTAAGGTAGAGCGGCAGCAGGTACCAGGCGTCGATCGAGAACGCGCCGGGCGTGACGGCCATCTGCGCGGGCGCGGCGTTGAGGGCCGGCACCGCGACCGACATCGCCACCAGCGAGCTCACCACCGCGACGGTCATCGCGCGGCCCGTCAGAAAGCGGGAGCGCGAGAGGCGCGTGATGTGGAGCCACAGCGCGATGCCCATCGCCAGCGGGATGAGCATGTGGGCGAAGAACACGATGAAGAACAGGAGCGAGCTCACGCCGCCGTCGGTGAGAAAGCCGCGCGACGGCGGGTCGGAGAAGATGGGCAGGGCGTCGAGCACGCGCGCGGTGCCGAGGGCGACTTGCTGGCCGCGCACGTCCCACACGAGCCAGTAGCCGAGCCAGCCGACGAGCCAGAGGAGCACCACGAGGGCGGCGCCCGTCACCCACGCGAGCACGCGCGGGCCCGCGAAGCGCCGCGCGAAGAGCATGCGCAGCGCGTGCAGGCCCACGAAGAAGAGGCACCCGTCGGAGCTGTAGCGGTGCACCGAGCGGGTGAGCTGCCCGAGGAACGACCCGCCGCGCAGGTGCTCGAGCGAGCTCCACGCGGTGTGCACCGAGGTGCTGTACCAGAAGAGCAGCAGCGCGCCCGACGCGATGGCCACGAGCAGCGACGTGTTGGCGATCGCGCCCGTCTGCGCGAGGGGGTTGAGCTCCTCGGGCAGCGCGCGCGCGACGGCGCGGTCGGCGCGCAGAAAGATCCCTTCGAGCGCGCGCAGGAGGCCGTCGCCGCGCACCGGGGGTTCGGGGCGCGCGTCACTCGCGGGCGAGGATGCCGAGCGCGGCCGGGAGCCACTGGCGGTTCTGCGAGCCGAGGGAGAGGCGCCAGGCGATGCGACCGCGGCGGTCGATGAGGACGAAGACGTTGGCATGATCGATCACACCGGTTGCGGGGTTGCGAGTGCGGGCGATGTTGAAGGCGTCGAGCGCGCGGTTGACCTCGCGGGGATCGCCCGTCACGAGGCGAAAGCCCGGCGCCGAGACGTGGTGCGCGCGCGCCATCTCGGCGAGCACGGGCGGGGTGTCGTGCTCGGGGTTGAGGGTGATGGCCACCGCGCGCACGTCGCTCCGCTCGGCGGGCGTGAGGGCGGCGAGCGCGTCCCTGGCGCCCCTCATGAGCATGGGGCACGTGGAGCCGCAGCGCGCGTAGACGCCGGTGACCATCACGGGGTGGCCCCGCAGCGACGAGAGCGTGAGGGGGTTGCCGTCTTGATCGGTGAGGGTGAAGTCGGGCGCCGCGAACGAGGTCCGCAGGCGCTCGGCGGGGAAGGGCAGCACCGCGTCTCGGCGCGCGGGGCGGATGGCGCCGAACGCGGCGGCCGCGCCCGCCACGACGACGAGCGCGGCCGTCGCGGCGGCGGCGACCTTGCGGGGCGTGCGGCGCAGGTCGGCGAGCTGGCGCCACCACACCGCGACGATGATGAGCCCGAGCACCAGGAGCTCGGCGCCCATCATCGACACGTAGCCCCACTCCATCGTGCGCGTGGCCGGGTCGTAGCCGAAGCACCAGACCTTGAACTCCTCGGCGAAGGCGCCGAGGCCGGTGTTCGACGGCGGCACCAGGAGCATCGCGCCCGTGAGGGCGTCGACGAACACCAGCGCGAACAGCATGAACGCCGGGAAGCGCCACGTTCCGAACACCGACTGGATGCCGTCGAGCAGCCGTTGCATGGTCGTCTCCTGCGGTCAGCGCACGTGCCAGACGTCGGCGAGGGCCTTCCAGTTGGCGAAGTAGTAGACGACGAAGCTCACGAGCAGCACGAGGGTGAGCACCATCGTGCCGGGGGTCTTGTGCTCCTCGTGGTCGACGTCGCGCTCGCGCTCGAACGATTCAGACACCTTGGTCTCGTTGGACATGACTGCTCTCCTCTCGCGCCGTCACCACGACGACATGGGCTTGCCCGCGTTGCTCCTGCCGAAGAAGACCGCGGCGACGGTGAGGCCCACGTAGGCGAGCAGGCCCGTGAACGCGAGCACCGCGCCCACGCCCACGAGGCCGAGCCACAGGTGGGCCGTCGGGTCGAAGCCCGCGGCGAGCGTGGCGCCCGAGAACTCCACGTCCCAGTGGCGCCGCGGCACGCCGTAGCCGCCCGCGAACGACATGCCGAACGACACCATCAAGATGCCCGCGGCGAAGAGGTACGGCTGGATGCGCGCGAGGCCCTTCGCGTAGAACTCCTTCTGGAAGAGCAGCGGCACGACGTAGTACGTGAGCGCCATGAACGCGAGCGAGGTGCCGCCCACCACCGTCGCGTGGAAGTGGCCGGGGATGCGCAGGGTGTTGTGCGCGAGGATGTTGATCTGCTGCGTGCCGAGCGTGACGCCCGTGATGCCGCCCACGAAGCCGAAGATGCACAGCGAGAGGAACATCCCGGCGAACGCGGGGTTCCTCCACGGGGCGTTGGCGAGCCAGCCGAAGAGGCCGCGGTCGAAGCCCTTCTTGCGCAGCGCCGACTCGATCGACGCGGGCACCGTGAAGCCGTGCAGCAGCGACGCGAGCACCGCGAGGTACATCGCGTACGAGGTGTTCCAGATCTTCCACCCCGCGCTGACGCCGGGGTCGACGAGCAGGTGGTGGGCCGACGCGAGGTTGATGAACAGCGCGTAGAGCACGAAGGCCGTGCGGCACACGGCCTGGTTCAAGGGCTTGGCCCCCGTGGTGAGCGTGCCGATGAGGTACCAGACCGACACCATCGCGCAGACGTTGATCTGCTGCGAGCTGTGCCCGAGCGCCCACCACGTGATGCGGTACCAGCCCGCGTTGGGCTGCGGGATGAGGTCGAGCGACCAGAGGAAGGTCGGCACGAGCGCCACGGCGCCGTGCAGGAGGGTCATCACGGCGATGATGGCCGCGACGGTGGCGCCGAAGACCACGAGCGGCACCGAGCCCTTGTAGGTGCGGTCTCGCTTCGCGATGTAGAGCGTGCCGAAGAAGTTCCCGACGCCGACGAGCGTGCCCACGGCGAAGAGGATGAGCCCGAGGTAGAACGACGGGTGCGCGCGCAGCGGCACGTACGAGGTCATGAGCACGTCGCTCGTGCCCGAGAGCACGGCGGCCTCGGTGGTGAGCGAGCCGCCGAGCATCAGCGCGAACGAGGCGACGGCGGTCTTCTTCGACGCGAGCCGCGACCCCAGGAGCGCGGTGCCCGCGAAGTAGAGGATCGCGACCTCCATGAAGATGATCCAGAAGATCAGCATGCTGAGGCCGTGCAGGGTCAGCAGGCGGTAGTACCAGGTGGCGTCGAGCAGGTGCACCGTGGGCCAACGCGTGAGCCCGAGCAGCAGCGCCGCGACGCCGCCGACGAGCAGGTAGACCACGGCGAAGACCGCGTTGAGCCGGATGAAGGTCTGCGCGTCGAGGCAGACCTTGAGGCCCGTGGTGTCGCACGTGCGCATGCGCCCGGGCGCGTGGTTGGGCCGCGGGTCGAGCTCGCTCGCCGCGGCGGGGACGTCCATTTCGTTGGCGATGGTCATCGAAGGCGCCCTTCCTATTCGACGAAGATCCGGCCGGTCATCGTGTGGTGCCCGATGCCGCAGAACTCGTTACAGACGATCGTGTACTCGCCCCTGCGCGTGGGCGTGATGGTGAGCACGTGGTCGAAGCCCGGCAGCACCTGGAAGTTCATGTTGAGCGGCAGCAGCGAGAAGCCGTGCTGCAGGTCGAGCGACGAGATGTGCAGGCGGTAGGTCTGCCCCTCGCGCAGCTTGAGGATCGGGTACCAGCGCCACATCTGGGCCTGGAGGTACGCGTCGCCGCCGGGCGACGGCTCGACGACGGGCACGCCGCGCTCCTCGCCGACGCGGTTGGTCTGCACGAAGCGCTCGACGCGCTGCATGAACGCGAGCGAGGTCACCGCGTACGACTCGCCGGTGCTGTTCTGCCTGCCCTTGAAGTGCCAGTAGGGCATCATGAAGAACATGACGAGGCACCAGGTGAGCGCGAGGCCCACCCACGTGCGCTCGGCGCCCGTCGGCGGCTTGAGCCAGTCTCCCTCGATGGTGTGAATGCTCATGGCCGTCCTCAGGGGAGCGTCGCGCGCGACATGCCGAACACGTCGAGCCAGCCCCACACGGTGTAGGAGAGCGTCGGCACCACGATGCCGAGCGCGAGCAGGAGCCAGGGGTTGTCCATGAGCCGCTGGAGCGGGTGCTTCGCGCCCCCCTCGGCTCGACCCGTCGTCTTCGTCTGTACTTCGTCAGCCATCTCGATCCTCCTCTGCCGGAACCGTCAGCAGGCCGCCGTGGGGGCGGCCGTTCGTGTGCGCGACGCCGTGCGCGGACGACGCCCGCCGCCACCACGTGGCCGCCACCACCACCAGAAAGGCCACGCCGGCGATCACCGCGAGCAGCCCGCCGAGGCCCATGAGCCCGAGGCCCACGTACTCCGACGCGGTCCTCACGTGCTGCTCGGCGCCGTAGGTCTTGCGCGGCATGCCCGCGAGCGCGAATCCCCCCGCGAGCACGAGCTGCGCGAGGCCGTACACCGCGGGCTGCCACCGCGCGACGGCGCGCAGCCTCGCCGTCGGCACCTCGAGCCCGAGGCCCTCGAGCGTCGCGAAGACCTCGGCCATGAAGGCCACCGTCACGGCCCCCGCGGCGGCGTGGTAGTGCGCCGGCACGAGCGTCGTCGACCCGCGGATCATCGCGCCCAGCGCGAAGCCCGTGACCGTGAGCGCCGCGCTCACCGCGAAGGCCGCCACGCGCGGGTCGCGCAGGAGCGCGCGGTCGTCGCGCGACGCGCGCCAGAGCGACCTCACGCACAGCCCGAGCAGCGTGAGGGTCACGGGAAAGATCCCCCAGCGCATGAGCGCGGTGAAGCCCTCGCGGTAGAGCGGCGTGGTGGTGCCGCCCGACACGAGCCACGGCGACGCGAGGAGGGGCAGCACCAGGAGCCCGAAGAGGCCCGAGGTCACGCGGCGGTCGAGCGGGTCGCGCCCCATCGCCGACGCGAGGAGCGTGATCCACACGGTGAGCATCGCGGCCTCGAGGGCCACCTGCAGCACGTGGCCGCCGCCCCAGAACATCAGCTCGTAGCGGGCGAGGGGGAGCAATCCCCTCGGCGTGGTGACGATCGAGAGGGCGAAGGTCGCCAGCGCGAGGAGCACGCCGAGGCCCGCGGCGCGCGCGCCGGGCCGGGCCGACGGCGGCAGCGTGAGGGGACCGGCGCCCTGCGCCTCGTTCGCGGGGAGCATCCGCGCGGGGTCGAGGAAGGTCGCGCCGAGCCCCAGCGCGAAGAGCCCGAGGCCCACGAGAAAGAGCGGGGTGTCGATGGCGGGCACGTAGTTCGAGAGCACCGGCTCGGCGCCCGAGACGCCCGCGCCGAGGATCAGCGACGCGACGCCGAGGGCCGCGAGCGCGGGGCCCACGACGCGCGCGACGAACGACGAGGGCGCGCGCGAGGGCAGGCGCGCGAAGAGCGTCGCGGTGAAGGCGAAGGCCCACACCAGCAGCGCGAGGTCGACGTGAACGACCAGGCACCGGCGGAAGAAGCCCGGGTCGGTCACGAAGCGGCTGAAGGGAGGCGTGCGCCCCACCACGACCGCCAGCGCGAACAGGCCCGCGGGGAAGAGCACCCCCACGGCCAGGGTCAGCCAGCGGCCGATCGATGCAGGGGCACGGCAGACGTCGCCCTCTTCGGCCGCGTGTCGCAAGCCCACGTCACACCTCATTCCGGGGTTATCAATGGACTGATTTATCCATTGATGGGGGCGACCATAGCGACCGGGTGCGTGGCGGAAATTGACCGTGGTCAGGTGTCTCCCGGTCTTGACGGCCCCGGCGGTTCGGGGACTCTCGTCGGCGATGCAGGGCAGCGGCTTCGAGGGATCGTTCAGGGTCGACACCACCGAGGGCGGCGTCGCGACGGTCAGCGCCGGCGACGCGCTGCTCATTCTCTGGAAGGCCGGCGCCAACGTCCCCCGCATCCGATGGGTGACGGGCCGTGCCGTCGCGCACATCGGCGAGCGCCCCCGGAGCATCGTCGCGGTGCAGCTCCTGCTCCCGTCGGCGACGCCGCCGGGGCCGCGCGAGGTGGGCGCGGTGCGCGACGGGCTGCGCGCGGTGGGGCCTCACGCGCGCAGGCTCGTGGTGGTGCCCCTCGGCGACGCCGCGTGGCAGACGGTGGTGCGCTCGGTCATGCGCGCAGGGCTCGCGATCGTCGGTCAGAGCGAGCGCATCAAGGTCGCCGACTCGCCCCGTGGCGCGTTCGACGCGCTCGCCGAGGTCTCGTCCGAGGCGACCCCTCCGCGCGCGTCGCTCGAGTCCGCCGTCGACGCGCTCTTCGCGTCCCTCGGAGAGCCCGCGCTCGGGCCTCGCGCATGAGCGCCGCGGTCGGAGCGGGCACGCGCGCGCGGGCGGGCCTCGCCGTGAGGCTCGAAGCCTTCGCGAAGGCGCTGCGAGAGGCGCACGTGCCGCGGGCCGCCCCCCGGCGCGAGCTCGCCGTCGCGGGGCACGTCGCGGCGAGGGCGTGGGCGTCGCGCGGCGCTCCCTACGCGCTCCGGCGCGCGCTCGTCGACCTCGCGTTCATCGAGGGGGCGCTCCTCGCGTTCGGCCGCGGTGCGATGATCGCCGACGGAGGGGCGTTCTTTCTGCCCGACTACCACGGGCCGCACTTTCACCGCGCGCTGCGCAGGCTGCTCGTGCCGGGCGAGGGGCCCTTCGTGGCGCACCTCTCGATGACGGGCGCGTGCCCGTGGCAGTGCCGCTACTGCTTCGCCTCCGCGGGCGGAGCGGGCGCGCCCGACGTGGGCGACCGCGCGCTCGCTCGCATCGCCGAGGCGCTGGTGAAGGAGCGCGTGCCCATCGTGATCCTGGGCGGAGGCGAGCCCCTCGGGCGCTTCGAGCGCACGCTCGCGCTCGTCGCGACGCTCTCGCGCGCGAGCGAGGTGCGCCTCGCGACCTCGGGCTCGGGGCTCACGCCTTCGCGCGCCGAAGCCTTGCGCGCCGCGGGCCTCCGGGTGCTCGCGATCAGCCTCGACTCGAACGACCGCGCGAGGGTCGACGCCGCGAGGGGCGACGGAGCCTTCGCGGTGGCGGTGCGCGCGCTCCGCGTCGCGGCGGGTGCGGGCATCGAGACGCTGGTGACCTGCGTCGTGGGCAGGGGGTCGTTCGCGCGCGAGGGCGAGCTCGAGGGGCTCCTCGCGCTCGTGCGGTCGGTGCACCCGAGGGCCGTGGTGAACTTCATCCCCGAGTTCGCCACGGGGCGCGGCGAGGGCGACGGCTTCCGCACGCCCGCGGAGTACGCGCCCACCGGCGCCCGCCTCGCGCGCGCGATCCGTGAGGGGGCGCACCGGGCCGCGGCGTTCTACTCGCCGCCGATGGACCGCCTCGTCGGCTGCGTCGGCGCGGGCCAGCGGCAGGTGGTGATCGACACGCGCGCGAACCTCTGCGCGTGCGTGAGCGGGGCCTCGTTCGGCAACCTCCTCGACGAGCCTTTCGACGTGGTGTGGGCGCGCATGCTCGCGGCCCCGTCGCGGTTGAAGCAGGGCTACTTCTGCGCGCAGGTGCACGAGCGCGACGAGCCGTTGCCGCGGGGCGAGGACGCGATGCGCCGGGCGCTCGAGGGCTTCCACGAGGCGTCGCCCGACGCCGTCCTCCAGCGGGTGATCGACGCGCTCGGGCCCGCGCTCGCGCGGCTCGTGCCGGGGTGAACGGGCGGCCCTTCGAAACGCGAAAGCCCTTCTCGCGAAGGGCTTTCAGGGTGCCGGCGGTCGGACTTGAACCAACGACCTTGGGATTATGATTCCCCTGCTCTAACCGACTGAGCTACACCGGCAACGGGGAGCGGGACTCTACCCACGCCGTCGCGCGTGTCAACGGTCTTTCGTCGGCGGCGCGGTCGCGCTTCCGGCGCCGCGGGCGGTCGTGTAGAACCGACGTTCCATGACCGAGATCTCCGCCGCGGAGCGCGACCGGCTGCTGGAGCACTTCGGTCGCCGTTACAACAACGGCGACGTGATCTTTCGCGAGGGCGACGCCGCGCGCGAGGTCTTCATGCTCCAGGAGGGCCGCGTTCGCATCGTCAAGCGCGTGCGGGCCGTCGAGCGTTCGCTGCAGATCCTTCGGCAGGGCGACCTCTTCGGCGAGGGCGCGCTGCTGCCCGGCATGCAGCGGACCTCGAGCGCCGTGGCCCTCTCCGACGTGGTGGTGCTCGCGCTCGACCCCGACACCTTCAACGTGCTCCTGTCGGGCAGCGCCGCCGTCGCCACGCGGCTCGTGCAGCAGCTCGTGCGGCGCCTCCGCGACGCCGAGGACCAGATCGAGAACATGCTGCTGCGCGACCACCAGTCGAAGGTGGTCAACGCGCTCCTGCGGCTCGCGGGCGAGGCCGGGCGCACCACGGGCAGCGCGCAGGTCTCGGTCACCCCGCTGGAGCTCTCGGCGCGCGCGGGCCTCGACGTCGAGACCGTGAAGCGCACGGTGATCCAGCTCCGCGAGGGGCAGTACATCCGCATCGTCGAGGAGAAGGTCGCCATCGACGACCTCGACGCCCTGCGACGGCTCTTCACCCTCCTCGGCATGAAGGAGCAGGTGCGCGCGTAGCCTCGCGCCCGCTCCTCTCTCGTTGGAAGTGTGCTGTCTTGTCGCAACGTCGCGCGGGCCGCGACTCGTGCGCCATGGGGGCATGCGTTCAGGTGATGTTCGAAATCACTTGTAAACAAGGCTGATCGTTGGGTGTGCGGGCTTCGTCCCGCTCACGCACTCTGTCAAATTTCGGGTTGACCCGCGCCTCTGCCGTCAGTTATCTCCGACGGGACCTGCATCCTGGAAGCGTCAGTGACCTACCGACTTCTGCATGAACGGCTCGACACGCGTGCGTCACGGGGTGCAGCGATCTTGATGGTGGCGTGGCTTTCCGCGGCGGGATGGGCCTGCAGCGGCGTGAGCGAGGACGCGCGGGTCCAATCGGCGGCGGACGTGGAGCACGGCATCGGCTACCTCCAGGAGTGCGACGCGCAGGGGCGCTGCAACGTGGCGGCGGCGATCGTGGCGTGGGAGCGCGCGATCCGCCTCGACCCCGAGAACGCCGACGCGTACCGCTACCTGGGCACGCAGCTCCTCCTGCAGGGCTCGTACGCTCGGGCCGAGCAGCTCCTGCGCCGCGCGGTGTCGCTCTACGAGCGCCGCGCGGTCGAAGACGAGCGGCTGCGCGCGCCCCTCGCCGAGTCTCGCAACACGCTCGGCGTGGTGCTGATGAACCTCGACCGCCCCGACGAGGCGCTCCCGCTCTTCCGCGCGGCGACCGACGAGATCACGTACACGACGCAGCACCTCGCGTGGGGCAACCTGGGCTGGGCCCTCTTGCGCAAGGGCCGCCATCAAGAGGCTCAGGCCGCGCTCCAGCGCGCGGTGAACATCCAGCCGCGCTTCTGCGTGGGCTGGGCCCGGCTGGGCGAGGCCCGGTATCACTTGAACGACTTGGGTCCCGCGCTCGAGGCGCTGGACCATGCCCTGGACGCGTCGCAGCAGGGGTGCGACCGCAACCAGGGCGCATGGCTTATGCGGGCGAGGGTGCGCATCCAGATGCACCAGACCGAGCAGGCACGCGAGGACCTCCGCCGCTGCGTCGAGCTCGACGCGAGCACGCCGGAAGGCAGGGAGTGCGTGAGCCTGGGGAGGTCGGTGTCACCGTGACGCGCACCCTCATGAACAACCCCCTCCGCCGTCACGACGTGGCGCCTCTCGCTCCCAGAGGTCGCCTCGGTACGGCGGGGAACAGCGCGCGCGGGTCTCTCGTCGGACGCCGCGCGCAGAGGTCGTGAATGGAGACGATGGGCATCTGGCTTCGACGCGAGAGGGAGCAGCGCGGCATCGCGCTCGAGGAGATCGCTGACACCACCCGCATCCCCGTGAGGACCCTCGAGCTCATCGAGACGGGGCGCTTCGACGACCTGCCCGGCGAGACCTTCGTGAAGGGCTTTCTCCGCGCGTACGCCCGCGCCGTCGGCGTGCGCACCGAGGACGTGCTCGCCCGCTACGGCATGGAGATCCGCGCCCGCGACGTGCAGCCCGTGCCCGTGCGCCTCTCGATCCCCCCGCAGGACAGGGGCCGCCGCTTCGGCCTCGCGATCGCCCTGGTGGTCTTCGCCATCCTCGCCACGCTGGCGATGTCCTTCCTCCTGCGCCCGCGCACGCAGGACCGCCCCGAGCAGCTCTCCGCGGCGCCCGCGACCGTGACCCTTCGCGCGTAGCGCCCCGTGTCCGACCGCACGGCGCGAGGCTTCGTGCTCGACCGCCGCGCGTTCCGCGAGCACGACCTGCGCGCCGACCTCCTGCTCGAAGACGGCGACCGCGTCGAGGTGCTGGCCCCTTCGGGCCAGCGCTCGAAGCAACGCTTCGCGGGGGGCCTGACCCCCATGGCCCTGCACCGCTTCGCGATGACCGTCTCGCCGAAGGGGCTGCGCCTCGACGAGGCCCGCATCGAGCGCGCGTGGTCCGCCCTGCACGCCGACCTCACGCGGCAGACCGTGGCCCTCGCCGCCGCGGGCTTCGTGCGCGAGGTCGTGGGCCCCACGCCCGGAGACGCGACGACCTTCCTCCTGCTCGGAGAGCTGCACGAGCACGCGGCGACCGACCCCGACCCCGCGCGCACGCCCGCGCGGCTGGTGCGCTTCGTGTTCGAAGTGCTCGAGCACGCCGGGCACGCGCCCGCGCTCGACCGCTGCGTGCGCTGCGGCAGCCCCGCGCCCGACGCCGCGCTCGTCACGGTCGACCCCGCGGCTGGCGGCGTCGTGTGCCGCGCGTGCGGCGGAGGGCCGTACCGACTGCCCGCGCCCGACCGCGCGGCGCTGCGCGCGGTGGCGAGCGGCGAGGCCGAGCGCTACGTCGCGGGCATGGTGGCCGTGCTCGCGAGGGTCATCGAGGGCACGGCGCCCGAGGGTGCGCGGGTGCTCGCGAGGGCCGACGCTGTGTTCGCGCGTTGAGGGGGCGCTACCCCGCGCGGTCGATGACGGTGCGAAACCCCGGCGTGGCGCCCTCGGGCGCGGCGGCGGGGCGCTCGCGCACGAAGCGCTCGTAGGCGAGCTGCGTGGTGAGCACGCCGATGAAGGCCATGTTGTCGGCGTTGCTGAGCGCGCCGTCGCCCGCGCGCTTCGCGCACTTGTCGTAGAGGCCCTGCACGAGCGCGGGGTCGAACAGGCCCGCCTCTGCGACGCGCTCGGGCGAGAGCGCCTCGCGCACGTAGCCGGGCGCGCCGGGGTCGACGAAGCACGCCGCGTCGGGCGCGCGGTAGGGCTGCTTGGGGCGCGCGAGGATCTCCTTCGGGATGAGCCCCCGCGCCGCGCGCTTGAGCACGTGCTTCTCGTCGAGCACGAACAGCTTGTCGTCGGGCGCGAGCGAGTCGGCGAGCTCCATGACCTCGGCGTCGAGGAAGGGGAAGCGGCCCTCGACCGAGTGGGCCATGAGCACCCGGTCGCCCTGCGACGAGAGGATGTACGGCGACAGGAGGGTGGCGATCTCGAGGTACTGCGCGCGACAGAGCGGGTGCCAGCGTGAGAAGTCGCCGGGCAGCGACGCGACGAGGCGCTCCACGGGGTCGCCCGCGGCGCGCGCGGCGTCCATCACGGCGGGTGTGATGAAGCGCTGGAGGGCGGCGGCGCTCGTCCACCGAGGGCCGTGCGAGAAGGTCGGGTCGTCGGGCGCGTCGAGCCCGCGGGCCCAGAAGCGCAGGGCCATCGCGCGCGACGCCTGCGGCGAGCGGGCGAGCCAGGGGTAGAGCCGGTCGAAGAGCCGCGGGCGCAGCTTCGAGTCGGGGTGGCGCGCCCAGAAGCGCCGCACGCGCGCCTCGCGGAAGAGGTCGTAGCCCCCGAGGAACTCGTCGGCCCCTTCGCCCGTGACCACGACCTTCATGCCCTCGCGCGCCACGAGCGACGACAGGAGGAAGAGCGGCGCCGGGCCCGTGCGCACGAGCGCCCGCTCGGCGTGGAGCACCACGTCGGGCAGGGCCTTCGCGATGTCGGCGCGCGAGGCGACGACCTCGTGGTGGGTGCTCCCGAGGAACGACGCCATGAGCCGCTGGTGCGGGGTCTCGTCGTACTCGGCGTCGTCGAAGCGCAGCGAGAAGGTGTGGAGGCTGCCCTGCACGACCTCGCGCGCGAGCGTGGACACCACGGCGCTGTCGAGGCCGCCCGAGAGGTACGCCCCGACGGGCACGTCGGCGCGCAGCATGCGCAGGCGCGTGGCCTCGCGCAGCGCCGCGAGCAGCCGCTCGGAGGCTTCGTGGGTGTCGGCGGCGCGTACGCGCTCGGTGGGGAAGGTGGGCCGCCACCACGTGCGCTCGCGCACGGCGCCGTCGCGCGCGTAGGTGCGCACCGCGCCCGGGGGGAGCTCGGTGACGCCTTCGAAGAGCGTGCGCGGGGCGCGCGGGGCCCAGAACGTGAAGGTCTCGACGAGGCCCGCGGGGTCGATCGCGCGGGTGACGTCGGGGTCTCGAAAGAGGGCCTTGACCTCGCTGGCGAAGCGCACGCGGCCGCCCGACGACTGCACGTGCAGCGGGCGCACGCCGACGCGGTCGCGGGCGAGGGTGAGCTCGCGGCGCTCCGAGTCCCAGAGCGCGAAGGCCCACTGGCCGTTGAAGCGCGGGAGGCACCCGTCGCCCCACTCCTCCCACGCGTGCACGATCACCTCGGTGTCGCTGCGCGTGCGGAACGCGTGGCCCTTCGCGGCGAGCTCCTCTCGCAGCTCGACGTGGTTGAAGATCTCGCCGTTGAAGACCACGTGCAGCGTGCCGGTCTCGTTGGCGAGCGGCTGCTGGCCCGAGGCGAGGTCGATGATCGACAGCCGCGCGTGCCCGAGGGCCGCGCGCCCGTCGCGGTAGAGCCCGAACTCGTCGGGGCCGCGGTGGCGCAGCGCCCGCACCATGCGCTCGATCAGTTCGCGCGGCGGCGCTGGGAGCGCGTCGGAGAGGTTCACGATGCCGGCGATTCCGCACATGGGTCCTACGGGCCTCCGCGGGCGACGTGGGCGGCGTCGTCGAAGGCGCCGAGCCAGCCCTGGTGCATGCGCTCCTGGGTGAAGCGCTCGAGCACGCGCGAACGGGCCCGCGCGCCCATGCGCGCCCGCCGCTCGGGGTCCGAGAGCAGCGCCGCGATCGACGCGCCGAGGGCCTCGGCGTCGCCGCGCGGCGAGAGCAGCCCGGTGACGCCCCGCTCGACGATCTCGGGGTTGCCGCCCACGTCGGTCACCGCCGAGGGTCTCTCGAGCAGCATCGACTCGAGCAGGGTCACGCTCGTGCCCTCGCTGAGCGACGCCATCGCGAACGCGTCGCTCGCGGCGTACACCGCGGGGATGTCCCTGCGCGCGCCCGTGAAGATCACCCTGTCGCCGATCGAGAGCTGCGCGGCGAGCGCGCGCAGCGCCCCGTCGTCGCCGCCGCCCACGAGCAGCAGCCGCGCGTCGGGCACGCGCGCCGCCGCGAAGGCGAAGGCGCGCACGAGGGTGGGGTGATCCTTCACCGGGTGAAAGCGCGCCACGCAGGTCGCGACGCGGTGCGCCTCGGTGAGCCCGAGCTCGGCGCGCAGGCGCGCGCGCGTGCCGTCGGTGAGCACCGCGCGGTCGAAGCGCGACGGGTCGACGCCGTTGTAGACCACCTCGATGCGTGAGGGGGGGATGCCCTCGTTCTCGACCAGCAGGCGCTTGACGTAGCCGCACACGGCCACCACGCGCTGCGTCCATCGGAGGAAGGCCGCGCGGTTGGCCGCGACGCGCTTGGGGCGCCGGTGGTCGGGGTAGTGGCGGCCGTGCTCGACGAACACCAGCGCGGGCCGCGGGCGCACGAGGGGCAGCGCCATCGCCGCGTACGACCAGGGCGTGTACTGGTGCGCGCACACCACGTCGGGCCGCGCGTCGGCGATGAGCGCGCGCAGCGCGGGCACCAGCCGCAGGTCGATGCCCTCGCGGCGCCCGAGGAGCTCGACGCGCACGCCGTCGGCGCGCAGCGCCTCGCCGAGCGGGCCCACGGCGTCGAGGCACGCGATCGACTGCGACGTGACCCCGCGCGTGGCGCGCAGAAAGTCGTGCACCAGCACCTCGGCGCCGCCGAACGACATGCTGTGGAGTACGTGCAGGATGCGCATGGGAGGCCTGGGTCGGTCTCAGGGCTTCTGCGGGGGCTCGGAGCGGCGCGGCGGCGCCGAGTCGCCGCGCTGGATCGTCACGAGGAACTGGAACACGTACCGCGCCGCGCGTCCCTTGGGGTCGGCGGCGAAGGCGCGCGAGGCGGCGCGGTTGAGCCCGCGGATGGTGAGGTACACCTCGCCGTCGAGCGTCTCGATGAGCTCGGCGCGGTCGCTCGCGCTCGCGGGCTCGGGGCCCAGGCTCTGCGCCACGCTCGCGCAGAGCGCCGCGCCCTCGGCGAAGAAGCCGTCGTCGGCGGCCTCGGCGTCGAGGCGCGCGCGGTGCTCGAGGCAGGCCGTGAGCGCGGCGCGCAGCGCGTCGAGCAGCGTCGCGGCCCCCTCGCCGGGCGGCGGCAGCCCCGCGATCACCGCGCCGAGCGACGGGTGGTCGAGCTCCGACGCCTCGAGGATCGACACGGCCCGGTCGAGCCACCGGCGCGCGGCGATGCGCTCGAGGCGAGCGTCTTCGGCCGACGCCTCGGCGTGCTCGTGCGCCCACTCGTCGTGGCGCGCGCGCAGCCGGTCGACCAGGGATTCGAAGCGGCGCCGCCGGGCCTCGCCCCAGCCGTAGGGCCTGAGCGCGTCGGCGTCCTCGCGCCAGCGGTGCAGCGCGAGCTCGGCCTCCGCGAGCACGAGCGAGGAGCTCCATCGCGACCCGATGTCGATCAGCACGTGATGCGGCACAGCCATGGCGAGACAGTAGCGTCGCGGGCGACCTCGGCGTCAAGGGACTCGATGCGCGAACCCCCGCGCGCGCATCGGTGCTACCGTCGCCGCCGTGTCGCCCCGCGCCGCCGTCGCCGCCGCCCTCGCCGCGCTCGCCGTTCCTTCCGCCGCGCGCGCGCAGGCCGCCGTCGAGCGGGCCTGGGCGCTCGACCGCTTCGACCCCGCGCCGCAGGGCGACGGCTTCCTCCTCGCCGAGCACCCGCGGTACGCGCGCGCCTGGGGCCTCTCCGCGGGCGTCACCATGGAGACGGCGGCCTCGCCGCTCGTGCTCCAGCGGCAGTACGCAGACACGCACTCGGAGCGCGCGAGCGTGGTGTCGTCGATGTTCGTGGCGCACGCGGGCGTGTCGGCCTCGTTCGCGGGGCGCGCGGGCGTCGACTTCGTGCTCCCCGTGTCGCTGGTGCAGACGGGCGACGACGCGGCCCTCGGCACCGTGGTGATCGCGCCCACGTCGGGCCCCTCGGTCGGCGACGCGCGCCTCGGGGGGCGCGTGCGCGTCGTGGGCCGGGCGGGGCGCGACCCGTTCTCGCTCCACGTCGGCGCGTGGGTGTGGCTGCCCACGGGCAGCCGCGCGGGCAACACGGGCGACGGCGCGCTGCGCGTCGAGCCGCGGGTGATCATGGCCGGCGCCGCGGGCATCGTCCGCTGGTCGTTCGTCACCGCGGTGATGTTTCGCCCGTCGGTCGACGCGCTCAACGTCGCCGTGGGCACCGAGCTCCGGCTCACGGGCGCGATCGGCTTCGACCTCCTGCGCGGGCGCCTGCGGGTGGGCCCCGAGGCCTACGTCGTCACGCCGATTCGCAGCGTTCCCGACGGCACCGCGAGCGCGGCCTTCGCCGACGGGCAATGGGGCGCCGAGGCCCTCGTGAGCGCGCACTACGCGGTGATCGACGGGCTCGTCATGGGCGCGGGCGTGGGCGCGGGCTTTCAGCGCGCGGTGGGCGTGCCCGCGGCGCGCTTCGCGCTGTCGTTCACCTGGCGCGGGCCGCGCGCGGGCAACGCTGCGCCGACGATCGTCGGCGAGTGATCGGCCTACGCGGGCAGGCCCGTGGGCAGCTCCCATCGGCGGCCGAGCGCCTCGAGCGCGCGCGACCATTGCGAGGTGGCGCGGCCGAGGCGCGCCTGCGCCTGGTGCCACGCGACGGCGTAGCGGTAGGGCGCGGGCGTCGCGGCGACGGCCGCGCGTAGCGCGCGCACCACGGCGTCGAAGCGGCGCTGGCGCGCGCCGTCCCAGCGCAGCCCGTACGCGTCTCGCCACGCGGGCGGCAGAAAGCCCGCCGCGAGGAGCTCGTCGAAGGGCCCGTAGATCAGCGGGCGCTTCGAGATGGCCTCGACCACGCGGCGCGCGGTCGGGCCCACCACCAGCCTCGGGCTCTCGAGCTCGGCGCGATACCACACCGCGAACGCAGCGCGGTCGGGCGGAAAGCTCCCGGGCTCGATGCCCACCGCCGCGTTCGCCACGAGCATCTCGTCCCACGCGCGCTCTCGCTCGGCCTCGGTGAGCGGACGCACGAACGCTTCGAACGCCTGCTCGCCCGCGACCGTCACCGTCGCCGCGACCCACCGCAGCAGCTCGGGGTCGTTCGCGCGGTACTCCCCTCCGTCGCCCTCGGTGACGTGGCCCCACACGCGGCGGTGCACGCGGTGGAGCCTGCGCGTGACCGCGAGCGCGTCGTCGAGCGTGCCGAACACGAGCCGGTAGAGCGCGCCCGACGTGCGCATCGCGCGCCCGCGCAGGTCGTCGGCGAAGGTGCTGTGCTGCGAGACGCCCGCGGCGATCGACGGGTGCGCCATCTGGAGGAGCACCGCCGACAGCCCCGCGAGCAGCGTCGCGGGCTCGCGGTACATCTCCCACGAGACGCTCCCCGGCCCGAAGAGCCCCTCGCGCCGGCCGCGCGCGTGGGCCCGCACGTAGGCCACGCAGCGCGCGTGCGCCTCGTCGTCGAGGGCGTTCAGCGCGTCGGCCTCCGGCGGCGCCGCCGGCCTCGCCTTCGCGAACGGACAGAGCTTCGCCATTCGTTCACGCTACGCCCGATCACGGGCGCGCGCACGGCGGCGGGGAGGCGCGTGGAGAGGGACGTCAGCGGACGATGACGGTGCGGCCGGGCTGCGCGGGCTGCGCGATCACGACGCCGGGCTGCGCGGGCTGCGCGATGACCACGCCGGGCTGCGCGGGCCGCGCGATGACCACGCCGGGCTGCGCGGGCTGCGCGACGACCATGCCGGGCTGCGGCTGCGCGACGACCACGCCGGGCTGCGCAGGCTGGCCGACCCACCCGCGCCGGCCGTGGCGCCCCATGTACACGGGGCCGGGCTGACCGACCACGACGGGGCCGGGCTGCTGCACGACCACGGGCGCGACGGGCTGCTGCACGACCATGGGGGGCTGCGCGACGGGCTGCGGCATCACCATGGGAGGCTGCGCGACGGGCTGCGCGCCCGGCATCACGACGGCGCCCGGCTGCGTGGTGATCCAGCCGTGACGCCCGCGCCAGCGGCCGGGGACGTACATCCACTGCGGCCCGCGGCGCACCCAGCGGGCGGGCACCCACCGCGCGCCCATCACCGGGGGGTTGTCCCAGTGGCCCGGCTGCCAGACGTGCTGCGCGCCGTTCCACATCCAGTGGCCGGGGATCCACACCATGCCCGGGCCCGCGGCGGGCGACGGGGTCTCGGCCTGCATCGGAGGCGGCGCGACGGCGATCACGACCTGCGCCTGCGAGAGCGCCGGCAGCGCGAGGAGGGTGGCAGCGAGGAACGTTCCGGCGAGCAGCTTGTTCATGGTCATCCTTTCGCGTGTGGGCTCACGACGTACGCCCACGCGGCGATATTCTCAACCCCGTCGGGCGAACATGGTCAGCGCGTGAGCACCAGCAGCGCCCAGAGCGTCACGGCCACGGCCACCCCCGCCGATGACGCGAGGAGCCTGTAGCGCGACGCGCCCCCGCGCGCTCCGAAGCCGTGGCCCGCGAGCGCCCCCGCGAGGAAGAGCGCGCCCACGAGCACGCTCGACGCGCGGGTCGCGGCGCCCGCCGGGTCGGCCACGCGCCCTCGCAGCACGCGCGTCTCGAGCAGCCACGTGGCGGTGAAGCCAGCGACCGTGCCGATGATGCCTCCGAGCAGCCACCCGAAGCGGGCGGCCCAGGTCGCGCGGTCGAGGGCGCGGTCGGGCGGAGAAGGTCGTTCGGCGGGCTCCATCGGTGCGCCGCGAGGCTACACGCCCCTTGCCGCGGCGCGCCATCGGAAGCGTCGCGGTGAACCATCGACGCGCGCTGCGGTGTGGTGCTACAAGCGCCGCCCACGCCACGACCCGCGCATCGCGTGCGGGAAGGCGCAACCACAGAGGGTTCGAGACATGACCGCACGAGCATTTCCGCTGCCTGCGCACGGCGAGGCGATCACCCGCGGCGCCGACGGCAAGCTGAACGTCCCCGACCAGCCCGTCATCCCGTTCATCGAGGGAGACGGCACGGGCCCCGACATCTGGCGCGCGAGCGTGCGGGTGTTCGACGCCGCGGTCGCGAAGGCGTACGGCGGCAAGAAGAAGATCGCGTGGCACGAGGTCTACGCGGGCGAGAAGTCGAAGAAGATGTTCGACTCGTGGCTGCCCGACGAGACCGTCGCGGACTTCAAGACCTACCTCGTGGGCATCAAGGGGCCGCTCACGACGCCCGTGGGCAAGGGCATCCGCTCGCTCAACGTGGCGCTGCGCCAGATGCTCGACCTCTACGTGTGCCTGCGCCCGGTGCGGTGGTTCAAGGGCGTGCCCTCGCCGGTGCGCGCGCCCGAGAAGGTCGACATGGTGATCTTCCGCGAGAACACCGAGGACATCTACGCGGGCATCGAGTACCTCGCGGGCACGCCCGAGTCGCAGAAGGTGCTCGACTTCATCGCGAAGGAGTTCCCGAAGGACTTCAAGAAGATCCGCTTCGGCTCGCAGTCCGCCGCGGGCGACTGGCAGAAGCAGCTCGAGGGCGTGGGCATGGCGCACCGCGAGGTGGGCGTCGAGGTGGGCATCGGCATCAAGGCCGTGAGCCACCTCGGCACCGAGCGCCTGGTGCACAGCGCCATCGCGTACGCGCTGCGCCAGAAGCGCAAGAGCGTGAACATCGTCCACAAGGGCAACATCATGAAGTACACCGAGGGCGCCTTTCGCGACTGGGGCTACGCCATCGCGACGTCGGCCTTTCGCAACGACGTGGTGACGCAGCGCGAGAGCTGGATCCTCGGCAACAAGGAGAGGAACCCCAACCTCTCGGCCGTGGACAACGCCAAGGAGGTCGAGCCGGGCTTCGACATGGCGCCGCCCGAGATGCAGAAGGAGCTCGTCGCCGAGGTCGAGGCCGCGCTCAAGCTCTGGGAGACGCACGGCAACGGCAAGTGGAAGTCGAAGCTGATGATCAAGGACTCGATCGCCGACATCACGCTGCAGCAGGTGCTGACGCGGCCCGACGAGTTCGACGTGATCGCCACGCTCAACCTCAACGGCGACTACCTCAGCGACGCGCTCGCGGCGCAGGTGGGCGGCATCGGCATCGCGCCGGGCGGCAACATCAACTACGTGTCGGGCCACGCGATCTTCGAAGCCACGCACGGCACCGCGCCCAAGTACGCCAACCTCGACCAGGTCAACCCGGGCTCGGTGATCCTCTCGGGCGAGATGATGTTCCGCCACATGGGGTGGAACGAGGCCGCCGACCTCATCATCAAGGGCATGGACGGCGCCATCGCCGCCAAGACCGTCACCTACGACTTCGCGCGCATGATGGAGGGCGCGAAGAAGGTGAAGTGCTCCGAGTTCGGCGACGCGATCATC
>JBDHVF010000045.1:0-20465 GCA_039809605.1 Polyangiales bacterium
TCGTGTGAGATACGCCCATCGCTCGGGGCGTTCGAGGCGTTGCACGAGATGGCCTCGAGACGCGAACGGCGGGTGTCAGACCGCGCGGGGAGCGTCCGTCTCGGGGATGTGACCAACGTCCATCCACCCTTCGTTGCGGGGCAGCTCCGATGATCCACTGGTTCTTCACCGTGGGGACGAACCCCCGCGACGCGGCCTACCTCCGCGCGGGCACGACGGCCCCCATCGTCGCGCAGAAGTACGTGACGCCCGCGCTGCTCGCGATGGGGTGGCCCGTGCGGCACGACGAGTTCCCCTCGCTGGCGCTGCACATCCTGACGACTCATGAGGTGCTCGGCGAGAGCGGCTCGCTCCGAGACGCGCTCGGCGCGGTCGATCCCGGCCTGGCCGATCGGCTCGACCTCGAGCCGTCGCGCGCGCTCGTGCGGCGCGACCAGGAGGCCATCTGGAGCGTCGTGCGCGCGGTGCTCTCCGAGGTGCGCGACGGCGACGAGGTCGTGCTCGAGATCACCAACGGCATCCGCTCGATCACTACGGGTTTTCTGCTCGCGTCGGGGCTGCTCCTCGCGGCGCGTCCGGGCGTGAGGGTGCGGGCGGTGACCTACGCGGAGCTCGCCGCCGAGGCGCTCCCGGGCGGCTTCGAAGCGCCGCCGGGTGTCACGAGGGCGTCGCCCGTGTACGACCTCCTGCCCTTCTTGAAGCTTTTCTCGTGGTCGCAGGCGGCGCACGCGATGTCGCGCTACCTCGACCCCACGCCGACGCTCGCGCTCGTTCGCCGCGAGAAGCCGCCGAGCGCTCCCACCGACGACGCCGAGGGCGCGCTCGCGCGGCTCGCCAGCGCGCTGGCCCTGAACCTGCCCGCTGACATCGAGAAGGCGCTCGATCAATGGCGCGGGCTGCGCAACACCATCCCCGACTTCTCGCCGGCCGCGCGCTTCACCCTCGACCACGTCGACGCGGCGCTCGACACGCTGCGCGCCCCGGCCGACGGGCGAGCGGAGCTCACGGCCGAGCACCTGCGGTTCGACCTCGACCTGATCGACCGCCTCGTGGCCTCGCAGCGCTTCGCCGACGCGGCGCGCGCGCTGCGGGAGTGGATGGTCAACGCGGTGATCGTCGCCTGGGGCGAGGGCGCGCGCTGGCTCGACGAGGAGCGCGTGCGGTCCCGCGCCGAGGCCGCGCTGCACGGCCTCTCGAAGGAGTCGCACGCGGCGCTGCGCGAGACGTGGTCGCAGGCTTCGAGGCTGCGCAACGCCGTCTCGCACCTGGGCTACAACGCGAAGCACGAGGTCAAGGTCGAGGAGCTCGAGGGCTTCCTGGCACGCACGGCCCGTGAGGTCCGCGTGCTGCTCGACGGGCCGGGCGTGGAGGCGTTCGCGCTCCCTCGCCGTGAGCCCCAGGGCTACCTCGCCAACGCGTTCAGCCTCAACATGCTCTCGGACCTGGACATGAAGGTCCGCGTGACGAAGCTCTCGCTGCCGAAGGCGAGAGCCGCCGCGGGCGGGCTCCCGTCGATCGTCGGTCACGCCGAGACGGCCGCGCTGTTCGCGCGGCTGCTCGAGCGCGAGGTGGGGCACGCGCGTGAGACGGTCACGCTGAGGCGGGGAGACTTTCTGATCGTGGGCCAGTACTCGGGGCCGAGGCTCGGGGAGGGCGCGACGGTGCTCCCCGAGGGCGCCGCCGTGAAGTGGGCGCGGGTCGAGCTGTCGTGACGCGGGCGCGGACAAATGTGACGGGAGAACCCCGGGTCGCAGTCAGATGGCGCACGGGCGGTGCGTCCATGGGGTCGAAGGATCTCGCGAGGGAAGCGGTGCAATGTCGTACGTGCTGCTCATAAGCCTGGGTCCCATCCAGGAGTTCATCGCGTCCGCGCGACGATGCCAGGACCTGTGGTTCGGCTCGTGGCTCCTCAGCGAGCTCGCGCGGGTCACGGCGCTACGGCTGGCGCGCGACTGCGGCGAGGACGCGTTGGTGTTCCCTGGCAGCCTCGACGTGGGACCCGACGAGGGGCAGAAGCCCGCAGTCGCAAACAAGATCCTCGCCGTGGTCGACCGGGGCGACGTAGGGGCCGTCGCGCGTGAGGCCGAGGCCGCAATGCGCGCGTGCCTCGCGGAGCTCAGCGAGGTCGCCCTCGGGCGGCTCCCGAGCGACGCGTACTTTTCCGACGAGCTGCGCGAGCGTGCGCGGCGGCAGCTCCGAGACCTCATGGAGTTCAACTGGGTGGCCGTGCCGTTCGCGGGCGACCGGCGCGACGCAGCGGCCTACGCCGACGCGAGGGACCGGGCCGAACGCCTCCTCGCCGCGCGCAAGAACCGCCGCGACTGGGGGCAGGTCGCCCTCGCGCGCGAGGGGGGGTGGGGCGACCACGTGCCGAAGTCGTCGCTCGACGGGCTGCGCGAGTCGGTGCTCCACGAACGCCTCTACGACGCCGTGAGCGCGCGGCGCGCGCCGGGGCGCGGCGGGCTCCGCGCGCAGGATCTCCGCGCGCGATACTTCGTGCGCAACCAGGAGCGGCTCTGCGGCGTGGGGATCGTGAAGCGGGTAGGCTCCGAGGTCGACGACCTCGACGCGCCCGAGGCGCCGCGCGCCGCGCGCCGCCCGGTGTTCCACAGCACCTCGCACGTCGCGACGGCGCCGTTGCGCACCCGCGTCGCGGCGCTCGGCGATGCCGCCCGCGCCGCCGTCGACGACTACGCCGCCAGCGCGCTGGCCCTGTTCTCCCGCGCGGGCCGCCGGGGGCTCACGCTTCCCCGCCTCGCGGGCGCCGCGGCCCAGGTACGCCACCCCTTCGACGGCGCCGTCATCGCGACGCCCGCCGCGTTCGGCCGCGATCACTTCGACGGGCGGCTGCTGCACCGCGGGCAGTTCCCCGCTCTTGTGGAAGACCACCTCGGCGTGGAGGAGGCCGCGCGCGTCGACCGGGACGGCGACCTCGAGCGCTCCGCCGTCGAGCGCCTCAACACCATGCTCTCGGCGCTGCTCTCGAAGCTGGGGCTCAGCGCCGACGGCGTGCCGACCTACTACGCCACCGTACTCGCCGACGGCGACGGCATGGGCGCCGCCCTCGACGCAGTCGGCCGCGCGGCGGGCCTCACGGGCCATCGCATCGTCTCCACGGCGCTCGACCGTTTCTCGCAAAGCTGCCGCGCGATCGTCGAGGAGCACGCGGGCAGCCTCGTGTACGCTGGCGGCGACGACGTACTGGCGCTCGTGCCGATGCACACTGCCCTCGCGTGCGTGCGTCAGCTCCACGACGCGTTCGGCGACGCGATGCGGACCGCCCTCCGCAACGCGGGGGTCGAGGTCTCGCCGCCCACGCTGTCGGTCGGCGTCGGCGTGGGCCACCACCTCGACGACATGGCTGACGTTCGCCGGCTCGCGAAGCGCGCCGAGGAGGTCGCCAAGTCCGTGGCGGGCAAGGACGCGCTCGCGGTCATCGTGCAGATGCGCAGCGGCGGCGAGCTCGAAGTCTCGGGGCGGTTCTGTGACGACGACCCGATCGACCGGCGACTCGCAGCGTGGGCGCAGCTCCAGCTTTCCGAGACGATCCCGGGCAAGGCCGCGCACGACCTCGAGGCCGAGATGGCGGTGCTGCTCCAGGGGGGAGGAGAGCCCGGCGACGAGGTGGCGCGCAGCCTCGCGCGGCGCGTGCTCGACCGCAAGCGTGGCAACAGGGGCGAGGAACCCCTCTCCGCGAAGGTACGAGCGATGACCGACGCCGCGATCCGCGGCCCGAGCACGGCCCGTGCGGTGCGCGCGCTCTCGCAGGAGTTGCAGGTCGCGCGCCTCGTGGCCGAGGCGGTCAGGATCGCCTTCCCCTCAGCCGAAACCTCGGGAGGTGCGTCGTGACGCTCGATTCGCGAGCCAGGCTCGTCACGCTCGAGCCGCGCGACGCGATGCTCGTGCGCGACGGCCGGGCGATGAACGCCTCCGTCGGCCGCGGCGTGGCGGTGCCGCCCCCCTCGACGCTCGCCGGCCTCGTGCGCACGCGCCTCGGCCGCGACGCGACCGGGGCTTTCGAAGCGCGGCGCATCCCAGAGTTGCTCGCGGAGGTCGCGGTGTGGGGCCCCCTGCTCGCGCGCCTTTCCCCCGACGGTGAGCGCGTGAGCGAGGTGCTCTTCACCCCGCCCGGCGACTGCGTGTGGTTCCGCGGCGCATCAGGCGACGTGTTCGGTCGCCCCCTCCGCCCCACGCGCGTGGGCGACCTCGTCGCTGGCGCGACGACCGACCTCGGCGAGGACGTGGAGCTCGCGACCTTCGCGCCGCGCGAGGACCTCGACACCCGCGCCAAGCCCGTGCGCCACCCGCTCCTCTGGTCGCACGCGTCGATGTTCGAGTGGCTCCGGGCCCCGCGCGACCCCATGCCCGCCGCGGAGGTGCGTGGCGCCCCCCCGCCCGGCCGCGAGCCGCGCCAGCACGTCGCCATCGACCCCGCGCTCGGCACTGCGGTTGATGGAGCGCTCTTCGGCACCGAGGGCGTGCGCTTCGCGCGCTGTGAGCGCGGCGCGGACGGCCTCCGGCGCTTCGATCGCTTCACCCTCCTGGCGGCCTGGACGGGTCCGGGCGCGCTCGACCGCACGTACGTGCCGCTCGGCGGCGAGCGGAGAGGGGCCTTTCTCGACCCCTGCCCGGGCGAGACCGCCGGTCTGCTCGCGCCCCCGCCCTGGCTCAATGAGCTGCGCAAGGGTGCGCGCGCGAGGGTCGTGCTCGCGACGCCGGCGATCTTCGCCGTAGGCGCCGCGCCCGAGGCCATCGAGGGCGCGCGGGTCACCTGCTTCCGGGTCGACCGACCCGAGGTGGTCTCAGGGTGGAGCTTCGAGCGGCGCGCGCCCAAGCCCACCCGCCGGATGGCGCCCGCGGGGTCGGTGTACTGGGTCGAGGTGCCCGACGACGACTGGGCGCGGCGCGTTTGGATGACCAACGTGAGCGACCACCCCCAGGATCGCCGCGACGGCTTCGGCCTCGCGCTGGTAGGAGCAGGATGACCATGCCGACCCCGCCGAGAAACCCCGGTCCTCTCCGCCTGCGGGCGGGCGGTCTGGAAGGGACGCCCATCGAGCGAAGGGTACGCGTCGTCACACTCCTCCACGGGGGCGGCCCCGTGGCTTCGGAGGGCGACCACCCCCAACGGCCGACGCGCAAGCCCGACGAGGTCACCCCGATGCGGGGCGCAAGCGTGCGCGGGCAGTTGCGCTTCTGGTGGCGCGCCACGCACGGCTGCACCGCGGCAACCGTCGCGGAGATGCGCGCGCGCGAAGACCAGCTCTGGGGCAACGCCAGCCAGCCGGGCCTCGTCGAACTCTCGGTGGAGGGCACGGCGACCCTGAGCCGGGTCGACGCCGAAGGGCTCGGCCTCGTCGGGCAGGGGCTCCGTTATGGCGCTTTTGCGACGAGCAACGTCACGCGCGTCGTCGGCGACTTCGGGCTGCGTTGCGTGGTGCGCCGCGGGGGGCTCGATGCTGAGACGTGCGCGCGGCTCGCGACGGAGGTCGACGACGCCGTCACGGCCTGGCTGCTCTTCGGCGGGGTCGGAGGCCGCACCCGCCGCGGTTTTGGCGCCGTGTCGAACGACCGGCTCCCCGACCCCGTTCGCTTCGTCGCGAGGTTCACGCGGCAGGGGACCCTCCGCGGCGTGCCGACGCTCCACGGCGCGACGGTGAAGGTGTCGGCCCGCGCGTTCGCGAGCGCCGACGAGGCGCATCGGATGGCGCTCGACAAGCTCCGCGAGCTTCGCCAGGGCGTCAACGTGGGGCGCAACCCCGGACAGGCCGCGGGGCGCCCTGGCCGGAGCCGCTGGCCCGAGGCCGACACCCTGCGCAGAGATCTCGGCACGAACTCCCCGGGACATGCACCGGCGCACCCCGTCCGGAAGTATCCGCGCGCGGCGTTCGGGCTACCGATCGTGTTCCAGTTCAAGGACCGCACGACCGGTGATCCGCCGACCGCCCAGCTCGTCCCGGGCCCCATCGCGGGTCTCGTGGTGCGGGGGCGCATGGCGTCGCCGTTGATTCTTCGCCCCACGCCTCGCGCCGCGCAGTGGGCCCCGCTGGCACTGCGCCTTCACGTCCCCGGGGTCGCGCTCGACGACGTGCGGGTCGTCGCCGGCCAGGCCGCGCTCGTGGGCCGCGCCCGGCTCGACGGCGGCGAAGCCGCGAGGGTGCAACCGCTTCAAGAGAACGGAGCGGGCGTCGACGTGATCGCCGCGTTCCTTCACCGATTCCAGTAACCCCATCGCCGCGGCGCCACCGCCCACGGGAGACCCTCCGATGCCGAGTCTGCTGTTTGTCCACGCGCTCTCGCCTCTCCACGCCGGCACCGGGCACGCGGTCGGCGCGGTCGACCTGCCCATCGCCCGCGACAAGGGCACGGGCTTTCCCTACGTGCCGGGGTCGTCGATCAAGGGTGTGCTGCGCGACGCCGCGCGCGCCTGGGAGCCGGCGCAACGGCACGCCGTCTTCGGCCCGGAGCGCGATAACGCGAGCGAGCACGGTGGCGCCCTGCTGGTGGGCGACGCCAACCTCCTGCTCCTGCCCGTCCGGTCGCTGATGGGGACCTTCGCGTGGGTTACGAGCCCGTGGCTCCTCCGCCGCTTCGCGCGCGATGCCCGCGAGGCCGGGGCCGGAGCCCTTGCCGTTCCCGCGGTCGAGGGGCTCGAGACGGCGCTCACCAGCACGGTCACGGCGCTGCGCAGCGGCGACCGCGTGGTCTTCGAAGACCTCGACTTCGTGGCGCAGGCCTCGACTGCGGTCGACGCCCTCGCCGAGTGGCTCGGCCAGAGGATCTTTCCCAACGGCGCGCCCGACGCGGACGCGTGGCGCGGCCTGCTCAAGAAGAAGCTCTGCGTGCTGGGCGACGACGCGATGGGCTTCTTCTCCGAGCACGGGACCGACATCGTGTCCCGCATCGCCATCGACCCCGAGACCAAGACCGTGAAGAACGGCGCGCTCTGGACCGAGGAGAGCCTCCCCACCGAGACCATCCTCGTCTCGCTCGTCGGCGCGCAGCCCAACGGCAGGGTCAGGGACGCCGCGGCGGCGATCGAGCAGATCAAGCCTCTCTTCGCGAAATCGCTGCAACTCGGCGGCGACGCCACGACGGGCCGGGGGCGGTGCCGCATGGTGCTCTCGGGAGGTGGCCAGTGACACGCCAACAGCGATGGGCCCAGCACGCGTTCGACTGTGTGCGCGCGGCTGGCAACCTCGGCAACGCGAAGTACGAGACGCACTGCATGAAGGCCCCCGCGCTGATCCGCCAGGCGGGACTCGTGCAAGCGCTGGCGTTTCTGCGCACCCGTGGCGACGAGGGCTCGCGGTTCGTCGAGAACCTCGCCCGGGGTCTCGGCCTTCCCGACGGCGCGGCACTGCTCCAGCGCGCCAGAATGGCGCCGCTGCCCGAGTACATGGCGCTGAGCCGCGATGCCGCCAGCCTCGCGGTGTGGTTCCGGCGTTTCGTTCAGGCCGAGTCACCTGCGGCGGGGCAGTGACGTGCGGCGCGACTCCATCCAGCGGGCCTTCCGCAACGCCGATCCGCGCACCTTGCGCTCCCACGTGGGTCTCTGGATCGACAAGATGCTCGAGGCCGAGGTTCCCTCGTCCGAGGAGGCAGGGCCCCACCTCCGCGCGATCCTGTCGGCCCCTCTCCCCGACGGGTACGCTGAAGGGTTCCGGATGCGTCACGGGGAGCTCTTGCGCGCGGCCGACGCCGACGAGGCCACCGTGATCGAACTCGACGCGAAGGGCTCGCGCCTGCTGATTGGCCTCGGCGCCAAGGGCGTGCTCGAGATGGGCATCACGCTCGACCACACCTGGGGTCTGCCATACATTCCCGGCACCGCGCTCAAGGGCCTCTGTGCCGCCGCGGCCCACCAGCTCACCGACGACCCCTCGTGGCGCAAGCCCGAGGGCTGGCCCGAGGCGGCGCCACCCGAGTCCCGCCGTGGCGCCGCGTCGACCGACTACGAACTCCTCTTCGGCACCACGGCGAATGCAGGCCTCGTGCGCTTTCACGACGCGTGGTGGCGGCCCGCCGGCAACGAGATTCCCCTCCTGGCCGACGTGATGACCGTGCACCACGGCGACTACTACCAGGCCTTGCCCGGCGCGCCCGCACCGCCGCCGACCGATTTCGACGAGCCCACGCCCGTGCCGTTCCTCACGACGCGCGGCACCTTCGTAGGCGCGCTCGAAGGGCCCGCGCGGTGGCGCGAGGTCGCCTGCCAACTGCTCGAGGCCGGGCTGCGCGATCTGGGCATCGGCGCCAAGACCGCGAGCGGCTACGGGAGGATGAAGCTCTCCGTCGAGAAGACGCCCATCGTGCGCGCGCGTGAGGCGGCCCTCGACGCGCTCGGCAACGCCTTCCGCGGGTATCAGGCAGGCCACCGGTCGAAGGGCATCGAGGTGGTCGTCAACGCGCTCGCGCGCGACCTCGACCTGCAGAGGGTCGCCGACGCGCTCCGCCCGCTCGCGAAGGATCTGCGGCGATCACTCCTCGACGGCGTGCGTGAGAAGATGACCGACACCACCAGGCTCGACGCCCTGATCGCGCTGCTCACCGAGGTGCCCAGCCCCGTAATTGTGGAGGCGCCCAGGCCCGCACCCGCTCAGGTCAGCGCGCCGGCCACGTCGCGACGGCGCGTACGCTATCGCAAAGATCCGAAGGACCCGAAGCGCTTCTTCGTCGAGATCGAAGGCGACAAAGAGCGCAAGGGCCATACGGTGGCCTTCGGTGAGGGTGTGCTCGACCGGCTGCGCGTCGCGGGCGATTGGCTCGAGCTCACGGTCACGATCGACGGCAACAAGCCGACCATCACCGACTGACCTGTCCTCTGCGTCGTGCGCTGGCGAGTGTACCGCTCGCTCAGCGCGGGCCCGTGAACCGATACCATCCGTACCCGGTGCGCTCGAGCGTGCCCTCGGCGAGCATCTGCTTGAGGGTCGCTGCGGAGTACCCGAGCGCGCGCAGCTCCGAGGTCATGTACTCCTGAGCGTCGCTCGTCGCCGTCGCGGGCGCCTTCGTCGCGGCCGTCTTCGTCGCGCCGCGCGGTGCCGTGGTAGGCGCTGGCTCCTTCGCGGCCTCACGCGCCGCGCGCTTCGCGTCGGCGGCCAGGCGCGTGCGGGCGCGTGTGCCCGGGGCGGCTACGTCGACCAGGAGCGCGCAGTGCAGGTAGAACTCCGCGTCGCTGCCCTCGTTGCCGAAGTACCCGTACGGGCGGGAAGCCGTCCCGCGTCATGGACGCCGTCTCACTGTCAGCACCAGGGAGCAGCGCCCGTCTTGCAGGCATGACCCCTCTCGCATGCGTCTCGCGCTCGTCCGTCTACGTCGCGCTGCTCGCCCTGCTCATGCTCGTGAGCCTCTCGGCCGGTTGCGCTTCGCCATCAGAGGCGCCCTCCGCGCCCGCCGACGCCGCCGCCGAGGCCGCTCCGGAGCCCACGCGCTACGAGGAGCTGACCGCGCCCGACACGGCGAGCTGTGCGCCTCGTCCCGCGGTGGGCTTCGTGTACCCGGTGCTGCCCACGGGCGCGGTGCCCGCGGCGTCGCGCGGCACGGTCGACCCGCGCGAGTCGGGCTGGTACGTCTGGAACTGCTTCGGCAATCGCTGCGGCTCGACGTGCTCGGGCAACTCGACCGACCTCTACCACCCGGGCGAGGACTTCAACCTCATCTGGTCGCGCGCCGTGGTCGACCGCGCGAGGGCGGAGCACACCGCGCTGCCACGGCGCGACTGCGCCTTCGACGCCGACCTGGGCGAGGCCGTGTACGCGGTCGCGAACGGCGTCGTCGTCGACGTGCGCTTCGTGAGCGACGCGCTCCAGAACGCGGTCGTGGTGCGCCACGACCTGCCCGAGCGCGAGGACGTGCGCTCGTGGATCCCGCCCGGCACGACCATCCCCGAGGGCGAGGCGCGCGTCGACCACGTGTACTCGGTGTACCTGCACGTAAGCTCGATCGGCGTGCGCCGCGGCGAGTGCGTGACGATGGGCCAGCAGCTCGCGCGCATCGCGAACGTCTCCAACGGCCCCCACCTGCACTTCGAGATCGTTCGCCCGACCCCCGCGTACGACGCCAACGCCGCCGCGGGGCACGTCATCCTCGCGGGGCGGCGCAGCGGCTACTACCCGACGCTCCAGAGCCTCGCCGACTTCGGCCACCTGCAGCCCTCGAGGTTCGTGCGTGAGCACCGGATCACCTGGCACCCGGTCGGCACGCTGGTGCAGGCCCGCCGCGGGCTCCACCTGATCGACCGCGTCGCGGGGCGTGCCGTGGTGCGCCCCGTGTCGCCCGACCGCGCCGCGGCGTGGCGCTTCGACCTCTCGCGCGCGGTGACCATCTCCGAGGGCGAGTTCGACTGCTACGACCCGGGCGACGCCCTCGACGCGCCGCCGCGGCAGGAGATCTACCGCATCGTGACAAGCCCCACCGTCTGGCGCGTCGACCTCGACGGGCGCTTCCGCCAGCCCTTCGTCTCGGGCGAGGCGTTCATCTCGTGGGGCTACAGCTTCCCGGTGATGAACAGCTACTCGCTCGACGCGTTTCGCTACGCTACTTGGCCCGCGCGCGATCCGGTGCGCCTGCGTGACGGGAGCCTGTTTCGCACGCTCTCGGACCCTCGCGTCTACGTCGTGACCGAGGGGCGCCGCCGCCACGTGGCCGACCCCGACGTGTTCGCCGCGCTCGGATACCAGGAGCCGTGGATCTACCGCGTCGGCGACGGCACCGAGACCGAGCTCGGTGGCGCCGAGGGCGAGCGCATCACCGCGTCGACGCTGCACGTCTGCGAGAACGGCCATCGAGAGCGCCTCGCCGAAGACTGCGTCACGTGCTCGTCGTCCACGACCACGGTCGACGTCGGCGGCGCCTGCGAGCCTCGCGTCGAGCGCTGCAACGGCGTCGACGACGACTGCGACCATCTCGTCGACGAGGGCTTCGACCTCGCCCGCGACCCGCTGAACTGCGGCGCGTGCGGTCGCGCCTGCACCGAGAGCGAGCGCTGCGAGTCGGCGCGTTGCGTCGCGCTCGCTCCGCCGATGTCCGCGACGGACGCCGCGCTCGACGCGTCGCCCGACGCCGCGGTCGACGTCGCGTCCGAAGCGGCCGCGGATCGCTCCGGCGACGTCGCTGCGCCCGTCGATGTCCGCGTTGCGATGGACGTGGGACCCGATGCGCCCGCGCCCGACGCGAGCGCGCCGGTCGACGCGCCTCTCGACAGCGGGTGTGTTCCCGCCTGCACGCCCGGCGCGATGCGGTGCCAGAGCGCCACGCAACAGCTCCGTTGCCTCGCGCCGTTCGGCCGCGTGATCCCCTGCGCGACCTGGTCGATGCCCGAGACCTGCTCGCCCGACGCCGAGTGCGTCGACGGCGTGGGGTGTCGCTCGTGCGGCACGGTGAACCAGCCCTGCTGCGGCGGCACGCGCTGCCAGTCGTGGCTGTACTGCGTGTCGGGCAGGTGCAGCTCCACGCCCGCGCCGACGGGGCCGCGCGAGGTCTGCGATGGCGCCGACAACGACGGCGACAGCCTCGTCGACGAGGACTTCATCTGTCGGCTCGGTGCCCGCGGCGACTGGTGCCGCACCTCGTGTGGCTCGGTGGGCTACCTCGCGTGCGAACGCTCGGGTGACGTGTGTACCTGGGGGAGCATCTGCCATCCGCTGCCCGAGAGCGACGGCAGCGGCTGCTCCGACTCGGTCGACAACGACTGCAACGGGCTCGTCGACTGCGCCGACCCGGCGTGCGCGACGGCTTCCGCGTGTGCGCACCGCTGCGGCGACCGGCGCTGCGACGCGGGCGAGACGTGCTCGACCTGCGCCGACTGCGCGTGCGCGACCGGGACGGTGTGCGCGTCGGGCGCGTGCGTGGCATGTGGTCGCCGCGACGGCCCGTGCTGCGATGGGAGCGTGTGCGACGGGGGCCTGCGGTGCAGCGTGGATCGGTGCTCGTGCCCCGACGCCGACGGTGACGGCGCGACGGACGCGCGCTGCGGCGGAAGCGACTGCAACGACGGCGACCCGCGCGTGAACGCCGCGCAGGCGGAGCGCTGCAACGGTGCCGACGACAACTGCAACGGCGCCGTCGACGAGTCGGTGGCGCCCTCCGGCGCGTGCACCTCGACGGGCGTCGGCGCGTGCGCTCGCGCCGGTCAGCTCGTGTGCGTGGCGGGCGCGTTCCGCTGCGACGCCACTGAAGGCCGGCCGTCGACCGAGGTGTGCAACGGCGTGGACGACGACTGCGACGGCGAGGTCGACGAGGGCTGCCGCCTGCTCCGCGTCGAGCTCTCGGCCGCGGCGCAGCGCGAGTGCGCGGCGGGCGGCTGGCAGCTCGTCACCTGGGACCCGACCGGACGCGAGTACGCGCCGCTCGCCGCCGCGGGACAACCGCTCGAGTTCACGGTGCCCGCGGGGTGGCGCGGCATGCTCGGTGTCGGCGCGCGCTGCCTCGAGCGCACGACGCGGTGGCGCGACTGGAGCCCGTTCCTCGATCGCATGGCGCCTGCCGCGGGCGTCGCGCGGGTTGGCTTCGACGGGCGCGACATCACCGCGAGGACGCCCGTCTGCTTCCCCTACTGGGTGCAGGACGCGCACCCCGACTGGCTCCCGGCGTGGGGATCGGTGCTGCTCGTGCCGCTCGAGCCCTCGCTCGAGGGGACCTGCCCGCGCCGGCCCTGATCGAAAACGCAGCGTCGCGTGTCAGCGGCACGTGCCCTCGCACGTCTGGCGACATGAAACCTCGAAGGAGCAGGTGATCATCATGGCGAAGCGCAACCGCAAGAGCGTAGGAGATGGGCTCGGGAAGATCCGCGAGACGTACTGGGACGCGGCCGGCAGGGAGGCCGCCGAGCGCGTCGGCCGTGGCCCGCAGCTCAAGGGCGTGGTGCACGAGGTGGCCGTGCGCGACGGGTGCAACCTCTCGCCCGAAGCGATCGTTCGCGGGCATCGTTCGAAGCTCGTCGCGTCCACGAACGCCCGCACCGTCGACGTCGTGACCGTGCGCTCCGACGGGACCGTTCACGCGCGCATCCAGGTGAAGGACATCACGAGCGAGGCGCAGGCTGCGCGACCTGCGCGATCGCGTGGCCAGGAGGCAGTATCGCAGCGCGCGCCTCGTCGGCACGGACGAGACCGCCGAGGCGTGGAACGCCGCCTCGCCCTCGAAGCCCATGGCCTCGTCGGGCGTCTCGAGCGAGACCACCACGAGGGCCGCGCACAACGCGGGGAGCGACGTGCGGGCGAAGGACCTGCTCACGTCGAACGCGCGCGACATCGCGCGCTTCGCGGGAGGCGCCGCGGCGGTGGGCGCCGTCGCGGGCGCGGTGGTCGAGGCGACCGACTCGTACCGCGACCTGCGCGACGGCGCGATCGACGGCGTCGGCTACGCGGCGCGCGTGAGCGTCGGCGCGGTGAAGGGAGGCGTCGCTGCGGGCGGTCGTACCGCCGGGGCACTCGCGCTGAAGGAAGGCGTGAAGCACATGGCGATTCGAACCGGGGCGGAGACGGTGCGCAGGGTCGCGGGCTCGAACGCGGGCACGGCGGTGGCGTTCGCGGCCGTCGAGCAGGTGATCGACACCGCGAGGCTGGCGCGCGGCGACATCGACGGCGCGCAGTATGGCGAGCGGACCTGCGCCACGGTGAGCACCGCGAGCGCGGCATACGGCGGGGCGCTCGTGGGCGCGGCGGTCGGATCCGCGGTACCGATCGTCGGCAACGCCGTCGGAGCGGTGATCGGCGGCGTCGTCGGCGCGCTCGGCGGCGGTGTCCTCGGGCGCCGTGTCGGGCGGTGGATCTTCGGGTGAGCGTCACGTCGTACGCGCGCCGGCTGCCGCGGATGAGGCTGCTCCGGGTGGCGGTCAACGCGGGCGGGTGAAGCGATACCACCCGTATCCCGTGCGCTGGAGCGTGCCCTCGGCGAGCATCTGCTTGATGGTCGCCGCGGAGTACCCGAGCGCGCGCAGCTCCGAGGTCATGTACTCCCTCGCGTCGGTCGTCGCCTTCGCGGGCGCTTTCGCCGCAGCCTTCTTCACCGCAGATTTCTTCGCCACGGCCTTCTTTGTCGCGCCGCGCGGTGCCATGGCGGGCGCTGACCCTCGCTCGGCCTCGCGCGCCGCGCGGAGGGCGTCGGCGGCCAGGCGCGTGCGGGCCCGCGTGCCCGGGGCGGGTACGTCGACCAGCAGCGCGCAGTGCAGGTAGAACTCCGCGTCGCTGCCCTCGTTGCCGAAGTACCCGTACTCGCTGTACTCGCCCGCGCCGAGGAACCTCGACGCCTCGGCGTCGCGCCGGCCGCCACGCCGTCGGGTCTCGGACGGGACCGTGGGCGCCACCACCCAGCACACGCCGACGTCGTCGGGGCCGCGCTCGATCGGGAGCGCCTTGTCGAGCGCGCTTTCGGTGAAGCGGTGCCGGTGGAAGACCGCGAGCTCGGGCGCCGTGGGGAAGCGTGACAGCTCCCAGAACTGCTCGCACGCCTCGTCGATGACGTAGGGTCGCAGGCGCACCGCGAGCCCGGCCTCGAGCATCGCCGCGGCGACGTGCTGGTCGCGCCCCTTGAGCCGGAGCACGGTCTTCGGCGTGAGGTCGGGCAGCGCGCGCACGAAGCCCGGGGTCTCCGAGTACAGGTGCTCGCAGGCGAAGCCAAGCGTCGCGCCGTCGGGGGCGAAGTCCTTGTCGGCCACGGCCCGGCGCGTCGCGGCGACGAGCGTGGCCGTGGGCGAGTCGTGGCGGTCGATCGCCCTCGCCGCCCCATCGCCGCGACGGAGCACCCACGTGAGGGTGATGCGGTCGCCCCAGGTGACCTCCTCGACCGCGTGGTCGACGTCGCCGAAGAACGCCGCCCATCGCATGCGGTCGTGCTCGCCGTACCCGCGGCGAAGGAACTCCACGCGGTGCACCGCGCCGCCCTGCGTGAACACCAGGTCGCCGCCACGAAACTCGCGCGACGTGCAGAGCACCAGCGTGCCCAACATGTCGTCGCCGCGCGGGGTGTCCTTGTGGTGCAGAAAGTGCCCGCCGGGCCGGTACACGTTCACGCCGTAGAGCTCGGCGCGCAGCGGGTTGGGGTCGCCGGGGCACAGGTCGGCGCGCACCGTCGCCAGCACGCCGCTCGTGTCGGGGTCGAAGCCCTCGACGGTGAACGCTCCGCCCGCCGCGTCGAGCTGGAGCGCGTCGCGCACGTCGCGCGACACGCGCGTCACCGCGCCGTCGCCGAAGCGCGCCGGGTGGCAGCGCGCGACGAGCGCCTCGGGGCAGTGCTGGTCGTGCGCGCGCAGCGTGACCGACGCGCCGTCGGCGAAGCGAAGCGTGACGCCGCGCGGGAGCGTCACCTCGCCGGCCGTGACGAACGGCGACGCGATGCCCGCGATGGCCTGGCGCAGCCACGCACGGTGCTTCTCGGTCGCCACGGAGAGGGGCTCGTCGCGCCACATCGCACATAGGGTGCCACGCACGCAGCGAGGCGCGGAAGGTGGTTCTCATGGCCCTCTCGCGCGATCTCGAGGCGCTGTCAGAGCCGCGCGAGCTGCGGCGTCGATGGGGGCGATGAACCTCTCCAACGTCCAGACCTCGGGTGACGAGATGCTCTACACGACCGAAGGCGGGCAGCGGCGCTTCCTCGCGCGCATCGCCAGGGCGAGGGCCGACTACGAGGCGGTGGCGGCGTCGAACGGCGACGCGGCCGAGGCGGGCGACAACTCGGTGTGGCACGACAACTTCGCCTACGAGGAGAACCAGCGCCTCATGCACCAGTGCGCCCGTCGCGTGCGCGACCTCGAGGCCGCCGCGCAGCGCATGCTGGTGATCGCTCCGCCCGAGCGGCTCGACCGCGTGGCCGTCGGCTGCGCGGTCACGCTCGAAGACGACGCGGGGCGCGCCGAGCGCGTGGTGATCGGCGGCTACGAAGACAGCGACACTGCGCTGCGACGCGTGGCGTACACCGCGCCGCTCGCGCGAGCCCTCCTGGGCGCCGAGGAGGGCGACGCCCTCACCGTGCGTGTCGGCGACCGCGTGCGGGAGCTGACGGTCGTGTCGATCGAGCGCGCCCGCCCCGAGGAGCTGTGACCGTGGGCGCCCGGCTGATCGTGATCGAGGGCCTCGACGGCACCGGCAAGACCACGCTGGCGCGCGGGCTGGCCGACGCGCTGGGCGCGGCGCTGCTGCGCACGCCGCCCGACGACCTCGCCCACGTGCGCGCCGAGATCGACCGCCCGTTGCGCGAGAGCGCGGTGGGGGCGCAGCTCTTCTACGCGTCCACGGTGGCGCTCGTCTCCGACCGCGTGCGCGCCCTGCTGGCGTCGGGGCGCAGCGTCGTCGTCGACCGCTACTGGTCGTCGACGGTCGCCTACGCCGAGTGCCGCGCGGCGCACGTCGACCTCGCGGACGTCGTCGCCGCGCTCCGGCCCGCGGACGTCACCCTCTACCTCGAGCTCGACGAGGCGACGCGCCGTGAGCGCCTCGCGTCGCGCGGCTGCACCGACGCCGACCGCGACAGCATCGCGCGTCTCGAAGCGTTGAGCGCCGCCTACGAACGAGCCCTGCGAGGGCCGTGGAACGGCCGCGTGGTGCGGCTCGACGTGACGGGGCGCGCGCCCGGAGAGTGCCTCGCCGCCGCGCGCTCGATGCTGGGCTCTGCGCTCGTCTCGGAGGCCGCGTGAGCGCGCGCGTGCCGCCCTCGTACCTGCGCGTGGTGGCGACGACGCGCTGCAACTACCGCTGCGGGTATTGCCACATGGAGGGTGACCCCCACGTGACCGGCACCTCGCCCGAGCTGCCCACCGAGCGCCTCGTGCCCTGCCTCGAAGCGGCCGCGAAGGCGGGCGTGAGGAAGTTCAAGTTCCTCGGCGGAGAGCCCTTCTTGCGACGAGACCTCGCCGCGGTGATCGCGGGGCTGCGCTCGGCGGCGCCCGACGCCGACCTCTCGGTGATCACGGCCGGCGCCGTGCCCGTCGAGCGCTTGCGCGAGGCGTACGCGGCGGGGCTCACGCGCGTGAACGTGTCCATCCATGGATGGGGCCGCGAGGCGCTCGCGCAGAACCTCGGCGCCCGTGGCGGATGGGAGCAGCGCGCAGTCTTCCTCGACGTCGCCGTCTCGGAGGCCGTGCGTCGCGGGGTGCCGATCAAGCTCAACTACGTGTGGTCGGGCGAGCACGATCGCGACGACCTCGCGGCGTTCCTCGACGCGGTGGCCCGCTGGCCCGTGGTGGTGAACGTGCTCGACGACCTGTCGCAGGATCTCTCGTGGCGCGTGCTCGCCCGCGTGCTCGAGGCGCTCCGCGGCCCGCACGAGCACGAGCGCGTCGTCGACGACCCGCACAGCCTGCCGACGCTGCTGCGCACGTGGCGCGATGGCCTGCGCGTCGAGCTCAAGCACGAGCGGCTCGGCGAGGTCGCGCCCTTCGACGCGTGCGGGTCCTGCGAGCAGCGCCCGCGCTGCAAGGAGGGCATCCTCGCGCTGCGCCTCACGCACCGGGGCATGCTCCAGCCGTGCATGGACCGCCCCGACCTGGGCTTTCCGATCGCCGACTACGTGGCCGCGAACGGCCCCGACCTGGGCGCGATGCTCTGGCGCCGCGTCGTGGAGGCGCTCTGATGAATCCGACGCTGGTGCTGGTGGGCCCACACGGGGCGGGCAAGACGACGCTCGGGCGCAGGGTGGCCGCGCGACTCGGCGTCTCCTTCGAGCACGAGCTGGGCGCCGAGCTGCGGCGCGAGGCGCTCGCGCGCGATGCCTCGCGGCACGCGATGCTCGCGCAAGAGGACTTCGACGCCGAGGTGATGCGCCGCGAGCTGGCGCGCGACCTCGAGGTGAAGCCAGGCGCGGGACGCGTGGTCGAGACCTGGCACCCGGGCAACCTCGCGTACGCGGCGCGGCGCTCGCCGGGGGTCGCCGCGCGCTACCGCCAGCGGCTCGGAGAGCACCTCGAGACGTGGCGCCCGGTCGTCGTCGTGCAACCGCTCACGGTGTCGTTCGAGACGGCGCTCGCGCGGTTGAGCGAGCCGGGGCCCGACGCGGAGTCGCTCGTGGCGTTCTTTCGCGCGGTCGGCGACGACGCCGTGCGCGAGGCGAGGGGGCTCGGGCTCGTGGTGCTCCCGACGCTGTCGACCGACGCGGCGTCGCCCGACGACCTCGCCGAAGAGGTGGTGCATTCGCTCGCGGCGTGCGCCACGATGGGGCGCAGGGGGCGCCGTCGCCTCGTGCGCGGGGCGCGAGTCGCGACGACTGTGAGGGAGGCGACCTCGCGGCGCACGAGCGCGTGAGCGCGTCCTCCTCCGTGTGGCTCTTCGTGTCCCGACCCGCGCGGGTTCGAGGATCGGCCCGAGTGCTCGGGGTCATCGTGCGGGCACGCGACGTTGTCGTGCCCAACTCCGCGCCAGGCGCCGCGAGCACGGGGCGCGGTTCGGTGCGCTGGCGGGCGGCGACCGCGTCGCGCGTCGATGCATTTTCTCATCGCGTGGAGCCAATTTCGGCGCGCGGGCCTCCATGTGTCGCGCAGCCCTCGCCGCACGGCGCGAACCCACGTGGATCATGGGGCTCGCCACGCCGAGGATTTTCGCGCGGAAAGTCCCGCGAGGCTCTGCGCTCGTTGCGAAACTGGCGCGCTCACCAGTGCCGCGCGGCCGCCGTCGCGCGCGACGCGCGGCGCGCGAGTCGCCGACAGTCGTCGGCTTCTGTCTCCTGCCGCGATCGGAGCTCCAAGCGGAGGCGGCAGACCTCTGCCGGTTCAGTACCAAACCCTGTTCCCCGGCGAGAACGCGCTGGACGGACGCAGACGCGCTCGCACACTGAAGCGCATGCAGACGCAGTCGGGCGAGGGCGGTCGCGGGCTCGGAGCCTTCCCCAGGGAGACGTGCACCGTGCGGGTCGAGCGGGTCGTCGCGACGCCGGGACGACGCGGCGGAGGGCGCGGGCCCGGCGTCTGCGTTCCGCCTGAGCGCGTGGTGGAGCACCTTCGTCGCGTCGAGCCGGGGCGCTATCGCCTCTCGTGCCTCGACGGCAGGCGGCACTTCGTCAAGCACGGCGCCCTCGTCGTCGAGGTCGATGCGCGAGGCTCGATGCCCAGAAGGGCGCCGCCGAAGACGCCGCGCGACTACGAGCGGCGCGCGCCGAGGCGTCGACGCGAGCTGCCAGACGCGCGGGCCGAGGGCGCCGCGATGGCGCCGCAGGCGGGGCCTGACGTGACGGGTGAGCTCGCCCGTCTGCGCCGCGAGCTCGCGCGCCGCGACCGGCGCATCCAGCCCGTCAAGCGAGTGCGGGCCGAGCTGCGCCGCGAGCATCGGTCGCGGCTGCGTACGCTCGAGCGCCACTTCGATCGGGCCGTCGCACAACGTGATCAGGCGCGGCGCGAGGTCGACGCCTTGCGTGCAGAGCTCGACGGCGCGCGCCGCGAGGTCGAAGCGCTGAGTGCGAGACATGCGGGGGCATCGCGCGAGGCGGACGTAACGAGGGCCGCGCAGAGCGGGCCACGCGGTGTGACGTCGCCCCGCGTGCCGACGAGCGCTGCGTCGCCGGCGCCCGCCGAGGAGCGCGGTCAGCAGGTCGACCTCTCGGGACTCCTCGGCGCCGAGCTCCACCGCGCGCGGGCCACGATCCTCTCGCTCCGCGCCGACCTCGCGCGCGTCGGCCACGAGCGCGCGATCGAAGCGCGCCGCGCCGAAAGCGCACGGCAGAAGGTGCTCGTGTTGACGGCGCTGCTGACGCGCGCGACGAGCACGCCGCCGCGCCTGGCGCCCGTGGTCGTGGCGGCGCCCTACCCGTGGCCCGTGGTGTCCTTCGCCGCCAGGCCCGCGGTCCTGGCTCCGGCGTCGGACCCGGCCGCGTCGATCGCGTCGTCCCACGAAGCTACGCCGCGTGATGGCGGCGAGGCGGCTCCGGCCGCGGTCGTAGAGCTGGAGGTGCTCACGAGCGCGACGAGCGCGCACGTGGAGGAGGCGCGACGTTCCGAGAGGCCGAGATCGAGCGCGCGGTGGCAGGCAATGCGTGCCATGGCTCTGGTCTCGATGTGGCTCGTCGAGTGGGCCACTGCGAGGCACGCCCTCGGCGCAGCGGGCATGCGAGCCGGCTGGCGATGGCTCCTGGCGGTCTGGCTCGCGAGCACGCTTCTCATGTGTGCGGCGCTCGCAGCGGAGAGGTTCACCTCGCGCCGCGCCGCGTTCGAGCACGGGTAGCGCCGTGGCGTCGAAGACCACGTAGTCTGACCTCGGGGCGGGAGCTGTTCCGCGCGAGGGTGGGCGCGGCGCGGCAGCGCCTCAACCCGATCGCCACGTCGCTCGTCGCGTCGGGGCGGCGCAAGGTGACCGTGGTCGACGCGACGAAGCTCGCCGAGACGGCGCGCTTCAAGCCCTCGCTCCGTCGCGGCGTGCGGAGGCGGATACGCGGTCGCCGCGACGGGTCGACGCGTCTCGGTGTGGACGGTTTGAGGCCGCATCACCGACCGCGGGCACGCGCGCAACATCGAGGCGGGCGTGCTCGTCGAGGACGGGCGCCTC
>JBDHVF010000046.1:0-20248 GCA_039809605.1 Polyangiales bacterium
CCCTCTCGGCGCTGCGCAACGCGCTCGACCGCGGCGACCTCGCGCGCGCGGTCGACCCCGAGGCGCTCGCGCGCGCCGAGCTGCTCGAGCGCATGGCGAGGCTGCACGACATGCAGGAGCACACCCCCGTGGGCGTGACCGAGGAGGGCTGGCGCCGCGCCCTCGACGACGTGCGCGCGGGCTACGGCCCCGCGGGGTTGCGCCGTGAGTTCGAACGCGCGCGCCCGCTGCTCGGCGACGGACGCTGCGCCGAGGTCGCGCCCTCACCGCTGCCCGACGCGCTCTCGCCCGTGGCGAGCGCGAGGCCCACATGGCCGGCCTTCGTCGAGCAAGACGTGCGGGCGCCCCTCGCGCGACGCGCCGTCGGTGCGCGCGCGGGCGAGTTCCGCTGCGAGGGCGGGGGCGCGAGCTTTCGCGCGGTGTTCGTGCCGAGAGATCCGCCCGACGGAACCCTCGTGGTCGCGCGCATCACGCCGCGCTGACGTGTGCCGCCGCGTCACGGCAGGGCGGCGATGTCGCGCCGCGGGTGAGCCGCGGCCTCCGCGTTGCGCGACGCCGCGCGTGGCGCGAAAGCTGCTCACGCACACGGCACCATGAGATCACGCTGGTTGTGGCTCGCGCTGCCGTACGCGCTCTGCACGGGGCTCATGCTCCACGCGTGCGGCGCCGACAACGCCGCGCCGTCGAGCCGCTTCCCCGGCGCCGACGGGGGAGGCTTCTTCGACGCGGGCGCGCGCGCCGACGGGATGACCGTGCCCCCGCCCGAGACCGAGGAGCGGCGGTCGTTCCAGACGCCGCAGGCGGGCGGGCGCTACGTGTACGTCGCCAACCCGACGCGCGACACGGTGGCCGTCATCGACTCTCGCACGCTCGCCATCGAGACCACCGAGGCGGGCGACGGGCCCACGCACCTCGCCACCGTGCCCGGTCAAGACGTCGCCCTGGTCATCAACGTCAACTCGCACTCGCTCACGATCCTCCGCACGACCGAGCGCGGCACGGCCACGACGAGCGTGCCCGTCGTCGCCGGCGCCAACGCCATCGCCATCGCGCCCGACGGGCGCCACGCCCTCGCGTACTTCGACTCCGACCAGCCCGGCGCGAGCGCCGGGAGCGGGAGCTTTCAAGACCTCTCGCTCGTCACCCTCGAGCCCGGCGCGGACCGCGCGGTGCAGCTCTCGGTGGGCTTTCGCCCCGTCGACGCGCTCTTCACCGCCGACGGCGCGAGCGCGTTCGTCGTCACCGAAGACGGCATCTCGATCCTGCGCTTCGCCGACATCACCGGGCCCGGCATCGCGCCCAACGTCTCGCTCGAAGACGGCGTGATCGCGCCCGGCGACGCGGGCTCCGACGCCTCGACCGACGCCTCGACCGACGCCTCGCTCGACGCGCCCCCCGTCGCCCGCGTGCCCGCGCGCGACGTGTCGATCACGCCCGACGGGCGCTACGCCGTGGCGCGCGTCGAGGGCACGAGCACCCTGCGCCTCGTCGACCTCGCCACGCGCGCCATCACCCCGCTCGACGCGGGCGGCGTGGTGACCGACCTCGACATCGCCCCGTCGGGCGCCTACGCGATCGCCGTCGTGCGCGACCGCTCGCAGGCGCTGCGCATCCCGCTGCCCGGCGGCTTCGCCGACCCGCGCGCGATCCAGCGCACCGAGGCCACGGGCGAGTTCGTCGGCTCGGTCACCATCTCGCCCGACGGGCGCCGCGCGCTGCTCTACACCACGGCGCTCCCGATCGAGCGCGTCACGCTCATGGAGCTCGCCGACGCTGCGCCGCTCCAGGTCGTGCGGCTCCGCAAGGCCGTGCGCGCGGTGGCCTTCGCGCCCGACGGGCGCACCGCGCTGCTCGTGCACACGCGCGAGGCGGGCGACCCCTCGCAGGCGGGCATCGACCTCGAGACGCAGATCGACCGCTCGTTCGGGTACACCCTGCTCGACGCGACGACGCGCTTCGCCAAGCTCCAGCTCACGCCCGCCGACGTGGGCCCCTTCGCGATCGTGCCCGACGGCTCGTACGCGTTCGTCCTGCTGCGCGACGACGCGCGCGAGGTGGCCGCGGCGCACCGCGTCTCGATGCGCAGCTTCCTCATCGAGACGATCCCCCTCGGGTCGCCGCCGCTCTCGGTGGGCGCCGTGCCCGGCACCGGCCGGGTCTTCATCGGCCAGGACCACCCCGAGGGCCGCATCACCTTCGTCGACTGGGCCACCGGCGCGCTCCAGTCGGTCACGGGCTTCGAACTCAACAGCCGGGTCGTGGACTGACCGCCATGCGCACTCGAAGATCCTTCATGGCCCTCTCGCTCGGCGCGCTCGCGCTCTCGCTCGGCGCGTGCCCCGACCGCCCCGAGGTGCTCGACCAGCCCCTCGCCACGCTCGGCCCCGCGGCCTCGGCGCAGACGCTCACCTGGGTCGACACCAACGCCGCCGAGGCCCTCGTCGTCGACCTCTCGGGCGCGGAGCTCGCCGTGCGACACGTCACGGTGGGGCGCGACCCCGCGGCGCTCACCGCGCGCAACGCCCGCCCCGAGGTGCTGGTGCTCTCGCGCGGCTCCCGCGGCGAGCCCGGCGTCGCGCCGTCGCCCGGAACGCTCACGGCCATCCCCGCGGCGGGCGGCGCGGCGCGCACGTACACCGTGGGCTCGCCCTTCAACGCCGTGTCGCAGACCGACGACGGGCGCTACGCGGTCGCGCACTACCTCCCGTCGGCCACGTCGGGGCGGCTGCTCTTCAACCCCAACGAGATCGCCGTGGTCGACCTCGACGCGCCGCCGTCCGACGCCAACCCCGCGCGCCGCACCGTGCGCAGCTTCGGCGGCGTGCCCAACGCCGTGGCCTTCTCGCCGCCGATGCCCGTCAACGGCACGCCCCGGCGGCTCGCGGTGGTGCTCTCCGACGCGTACGTGACGCTCCTCGACCTCACCAACCCCCAGCGCTCGGAGATCACCGTGCGCCTCACGCTGCCCGAAGACCCGCGCGCGATCCGCCCGGCGCAGCTCCTCTTCGACCCCGACCAGTCGACGGTGTACGTGCGCGCCGAGGCGTCGAACGACATCTACGCGCTGCGGCTCGTGCCCGTGACCCCCGACGGCCCCGCGGCCAACGACTTTCGCCCGACGATCAACCAGCTCGCCGCGGGCCGCAACCCGAGCGACATGGCCCTCATCGGCGAGGCGAGCGCGCGCAGGCTGCTGGTGGTGTCGCCCGGCAGCCGCGACGCGCGGGTGATCGACGCGCGCGCCAACACCACGGTGACCGTGCCCCTCGACGCGGCGGCCAACAAGATCCTGCTCTTCACCGCGGCCTCGCCGCGCGACCCCGCGGCCGCGCCGCGCGCGCTGCTCTACGCGACGGGGGGCCTCGCGTCGGCCGTGAGCTTCCTCGAGCTCACCGACCTCGACGCGCGCCGCGGGCAGAACGTCGAGACCGTGCAGCTCCAGCGCGCGGTGCAGCACGCGCTGCCGCTGCCCGAGCGCGGCGCCGTGATGCTCGACCACGCGAGCAACGGCGCCACGGGCCAGCTCAGCCTGCTCGACCTCTCGCGCCGCACGGTGTCGCCCATCTTCGCCGAGGTGCCCCTCGACGGCGCCACCTTCGACAGCGACCGCCAGCGGCTCTGGGTCGCGCCGCGCACCGCGGCCCGCGTGGGCTACGTGACCCTCTCGAACTTCGGCCCCGGTGAGGTGCGGCTCGACGAGCCCGTCGACGGCGTGATCCCGCTGCCCGCCTCGGGCTCCGTGCCCGGACGCGTCGTCGCCCTGCACGCCGCGCCCGGCGGCTCGCTCACCGTGCTCGACGCGGCCAGCCCGCGGCGCGAGACCGCCCGCATGATCCGTGGCTTTCTCCTCGACGCGATGCTCGACCGGAGGGCGCCGTGATGTCTCCCCGCCTCGCCTCGACCCTCGCCCTCGCGCTCGCGACCGCCGTGAGCGCCACCGCGCGCGCGCAGACCTCCAACCCCGCGCGCAGCCCGTGGTCGGCCTCGTTCGAGATCGGCCCCGCGTGGCACCACGACCCGAGCTACCAGACCTTTCTCCGCGGGCGCGAAGTGCCGCCCGTGGGCGGGCTCTCGTTCGGGCGCGACCTCGCGCACCTCGGCCCGAGCGTCTCGCTCGCCGCCGAGGTCGGCTGGCGCCTCGAGAGCACCAGCGGCCGCGTGCGCCAGGCCTTCGACACGCAGCTCGTGACCAACCACCTCCAGGCGGCCGTCACCCTGCGCGTCGAGGCGCTGTCGTGGCTCGCCCCGTACGTGCGCGTGGCGGGCGGCGCGGCGCACCTCAGCGCGAACTTCGAAGACGACCAGAGCAACCTGCTCACGGCGCGCGAGTGGGCGCCCTACGGCGCCGCGGGCGCGGGGGTGCTCGTCACGAGCGGGCGTTGGTTCCAGGGCATCGGCGCGCGCACGCTGCGCCTCGCGATCGCGGTCGAGGGCGGCTACCAGCTCGTGGCGCCCACGACGCTGCGGGTGGCGAAGCCCGCGCCCTCCGACGAGCGCGCGGCGAACGACGCGGTCGCCGCGCAGCCCGCGTCGCTCGGCACGCTCGACCCGTCGTCGGCGTACCTGCGCGTCGTCATGGGCGTGAGGTTCTGACCCGCTACTCCTCGGTCTTCGCGAGGGCCACGATCGCCTGGGCCCAGGCGACGAACTTCCACTCGGCGAGGTCGCGCACGGTCTTGAGCCCGAGCTTCTCGAGCTGCTTGCCCGCGTCTTCGCTGAGGCCCTGAAAGCCCGACAGGGGCATGTCCACGAGCTCCTTGAGGCTCTTGCCCTCGTAGGCCTTGTCGACCGCGTTGTTGATGTTGATCGCCATGGTCGTGATTCCCTCCGGCGCCGCGCGGCGACGGCCGCGACGGCGGCCGAAGGTGTCGCCCGGAGCGCGCGCGAAGGTCAACCCCGAAGCGCCTCGACCACGCGCAGAAAGTTGCCGCCGAGCACCTTGTGGATGCGCCCGGCGCTCCAGCCCCGGTCGAGCATCTTCTGCGCGATGCGCGGGAGCTCGCTGCACGTGGGCATGTCGCGCGGCGTGACGATCATGCCGTCCCAGTCGCTGCCGAGCGAGACGTGGTCCTCGCCCACGGCGTCGACCACGTGCGCGACGTGCCGCACCACCGCGTCGAGCGTGCCCGCGAGGCGCGACTCGCCCACGAACGACGCCTCGTACATGATCCCCACGGTGCCGCCGAGGTCGGCCACGGCGCGGAGCTGCTCGTCGTCGAGGTTGCGCCAGTGCGGCGTCACCGCCGACACGCCCGTGTGGGTCACGAGCACGGGCTGCGAGCGGTCGTGCACGGCGAGGGCGTCGAAGAAGCCCTTGCGGTGGATGTGCGCGAGGTCGACGAAGACCCTCCGCGCGTTGAGGGCGCGCACGTAGTCGCGGCCGCGGTCGGTGAGGCCCCCGTCGCCGCCGCCGAGGGTCGAGAGGGGCGAGCTCGTCACGCCGAGCGAGGAGCTCGTGAGGTGCACGAGCGTGACGCGCAGCACGAGGTCGTCGGCGATGAGGTCGAGGGCGCTCGCGTCGGGGTTGCGGTCGAGCGCGTTGCCGCCCTGCACGCCGATGAACGCGCCGTGCCTGCCCTCGCGGCGCGCGGCGCGGTACTCGGCCGCGTTGCGCACCACGGCCACGTCGGGGCAGCGCGAGAGCTCGGCGCGCAGGCGCTCGAGGTTGCGCGCGAAGGCGTGGGCGCGCCCTTCGGCCGTGCGAAAGGGGTTGGTGGTGATCACCCACGTGGCGCCCGTCACGCCCGCGTCGAGCACGCGGGGCACGTCGACCTGGCGCGCGAACCAGCCGGGGAAGGGGCCCGGCCCGTGGCGCCTCGCGAGGTCGTAGCCGAAGATGCGCGTCCAGATGAACGAGTCGACGTGCAGGTCGATCACGTCGGCCGCGCGGTAGACCTCCACGGCCTCGCGCGAGATGCCGAGCGCGCGGGCCTCGTCGTCAGGGCTTCTCATCGCCCCCCTCGGGGGGAGGCTGCCCCTGGGGCTTCTTCGCGTCGCGGGGCCCGCGGTCGCGCGGGGGCCGGTCGTGCTCGCGGCGCGGCCCCTCGTGGCCCTGCGGAAAGCGGATCACGCCCCACACGTCGGGCGCGGGGAAGTTCCTCCGCACGGCGTCGATCGCCCGCTTCGCGCGGAACTTGTTCTTGGGCGCCCACGCGTCGACCCAGTGGGCGAAGCGCGTGAGGGCCTCGCGGTCGCGCCTCACGTCGAGCGTGCCCCAGCCCAGCAGGTCGCCGAGCCGCTGCACGAAGCTCTCGCGCTGAAAGGCCGCGGGCGTGGCGTGCGCGGGCCCGTACGACCGCGGGTGCCGCAGCCACTCGGCGAAGAGCGCGTCGACGCCGTCGCGCGCGGGCTCGTACTCGAGCAGCAGGGCCATGAGCACGGTCATGTGCGCGTGCGTCGCGGGCGAGGGGGCGGCGTCGCCGATCACGTGGCGGGTGACGGCCTCGCTCGCGGCGAGCACGTCCTTCGCGAGCGCGGGGTCGCGCACGAGCTCGAGCACCGTGTTGAGCCGCGGCAGGGCCTCGGGGTCGCCGGGGTTGTCGCGGCACCACGCGAGGGTCTCGCGCGCCAGGGCGCGCACCGTTTCGGGGTCGTCGGCCGCGGGGGAGGCCAGGGCTTCGGGAGGGTTCGTGGGTTCGTCGGGGTGCATTGGGGTGTCTCGTGGCGGCGCCGTGGCGACGGAGCCGGGAGTGTCGTTCGCGCGGCGCCCGGCCGCAACGCTTTTTCCCCCTCAAGCTCCACCGCAGGGGCGCCGTTGGAGAACAGCGAAGGCGACGCTGACGCCTTCGGGAGACGCACCGATGGGCACCCCTCACGAACGGGTTCACGCGCGGTATCAGGTCGACCTCACCGTGACCATGAAGTGGCGCCGCAACGCGGCCACGCTGAAGCTGCTCGACGCGAGCGACGGCGGCGTGTTCGTGATCACCGACGACCAACCCTCGATGCGCGAGCTCGTGCGCCTGGAGTTCAAGCTCCCGGGCCGCGCCGAGCCCCTGGCCGCGCACGGCATGGCGGTCAACAACGCGCTCGACAACGACCCCGAGGGGCGCCCCCCCGGCGTGGGCATTCAGTTCTACGGCATGGACCGCGACACGCAGCGCGCGTGGGGGCAGTTCATCGAGCAGCTCCGTCGCACGCAGGCGCCGCTGCCGAAGGTGATGCCCGTCGCGCCCCGCTCGGCCCCGATGCTCCCGCAGGCCCCCGCGCAGAAGCCCGCGCTCGTCGTGCCGCAGGCCCCCGCGCAGAAGCCCGCGCTCGTCGTGCCGCAGGCCCCCGCGCAGAAGCCCGTGGAGAAGCCCGCGCTCGTCGTGCCCCAGAAGCCCGCGCCGAAGCCCCCCGTCGCGCAGCCCCCGCCCGAGGAGCCCGCGCAGCCCTCGCTCGAGCTCGAGATCGCCTCGGAGGACGACCTCTACGAGTTCTACATGCGCGACGTGGCGGCCGGCGGGATGTTCATTCTCACGGACGTGCCGCTGCCCGAGGGCTCGCGCCTCACGCTGGTCGTGCGCCACCCGATCGCCGACGACGACTTCGAGGTCGAGGCGGTGGTGCGCGCCGCGTGCGAGAGCGACGACGGCCACGGCATCGAGGTGGAGTTCGTCGGCCTCGACGACGACCGCCTCGACGCGCTGCGAGACTTCATCGACGCCGACCTCGGCGAGCCCGAGCCCGACGCCCCCGCGCCCGAGGCGCCCGCGCCCGCGAGCGTCGCCCACGTGGGCCCCCACGGCGGCCCGCTCGCGCAGCTCTTCGACCCGTGGACCGGCTCGCACGAGCAGCTCTGGTCGCGCCCCCCGCCCGAGGACGAGTTCGACATGATGTTCGACGCCCTCGGCGCCGACGCCGTGTCGAGCGTGCGGCCGAGCATGCCCTCGCCCGCCAACGAGGACGTGCCCGACTTCCTCATGGCGATCCCCTCGTGGAGCAAGCTCGAGAACCCGCTGCTCGACCCCTCGCGCCCCCTCTCGATCGACCTCGAGCCCTCGGACCTCGTGGAGGTGAGCGAGGAGCCCTCGCCCCTGGCCCGCGCGCAGCGCCGCCCGATGTCGCGCGCGCGCTGAGGTGTTGCGCCGCGGCGCGAAGTGGTCCATGACCGTCACGCCGTGGCTGACGAGATCGTGCTGGGCGTCGACCCGGGGACCCATCGACTTGGCTTCGGCGCGGTCTACCGCAAGGGCAGCCGCTACGTCCACGTGGCGCACGGCGTGGTGCGCGCGCCCGCGAGCGCCCTCCTGCCCGAGCGCCTGCGCGTGATCGCCGAGGGCCTCGAGGCTGCGATCGGCCGCGTGCGCCCCGCGGTGGTGGCGATCGAGCAGGCGTTCTTTCACCGCGACGCGCACGCGGCCCTGGTGATCGGGCACGCGCGCGGCGTGGCGATGCTCCTGGCCGCGCGCGCGGGGCTCACCGTGGTCGAGTACCCCCCCGCGCTCGTCAAGCGCACGGTCGTCGGCAGCGGCCGCGCCGACAAAGATCAGGTCAACGGCATGATCCGCGCGATCCTGGGCCTGGCCGAGGCGCCGCCCGAAGACGCCGCCGACGCGCTCGCCGTCGCCATCTGCCACGCGAGCACCGCGGCCTTCACCGCGGCCACGCGAGGGAGGACCGCATGACCCGCCGCGCGTTCGAAAAGTACGAGGGCCTCGGCAACGACTTCGTCGTGCTCGACGCGCACGAGTGGCCCGAGGCGCGCGTCACGCCCGCCCTCGCGCGCGCGCTCTGCGACCGCCACACGGGCGTCGGCGGTGACGGCGTGCTGTGGGTGCGCCGCGACGGCGCCGCGGCGGCGCGCATGGTGATCTTCAACGCCGACGGGTCGCGCCCCGAGATGTGCGGCAACGGCGTGCGCTGCGTGGCCGCGTACCTCGCCGACCGCGACGGGCTCGCGGCGGGCGCCGAGGTCGCCGTCGAGAGCGACGCGGGCCCGCGCCCCGCGAGGCTGCGCGAGCGCGACGGCGCCGGGGGCTGGCGGGTCGAGGTCGACATGGGCGTCGCGCGCGTCTCGCCCGGCGCGCTCACCGTGAGCGCCGACGAGAGCGCGCAGCGGGTGATCGCCGTCGACGTGGGCAACCCCCACGGGGTGCTCTTCGAACCGTGCGGCGAAGAGGCGTGCCTCGTGCGCGCCGTGGGCGAGCTCGACGCCTTCCCCCGCGGGGTGAACGTCGAGCTCGTGGCGCCGCACGGCGACGGGTTCCGCGTGCGCGTGCACGAGCGCGGCGTCGGGTGGACGCAGGCCTGCGGCACGGGCGCGTGCGCCGTGGCCGCCGCCGCCGTGCGCGAGGGGCGCGCGACCGCGGGCCGGCCCGTGCGCGTCACCCTCGACGGCGGCGACCTCGACGTCGTCGTCGAGGCCGGCACCTGGCGCGTGCAGATGACGGGGCCGGCGCGAAGGGTCTTCTCGGGCTCGCTGGGCTGATCAGTTGCGCTGGAGCACCGGGCTGCGCGAGGCGCGCGTTGCCTCGGGCGAGGCGGCGGTCGCGGGCGCCGACTCGCGCGCGCGGATCATCCCGCGCAAGAGCTGGTAGCCCACGCGGAGCTGCAGGTCGCGGATCTCGCTGCCGGGCGCCTCGACGGGCGGCGGGTCGTTCGACTCGTTGTTGGGCAGGTGCTGGTCGAGGTCGCGCTCGCGCTCGGGCGCCTCGGGCGAGCCCGGCGCCGGCGCGTCGGGCAGGGCCACCTGCTCGACCTGCACGTCGGGCGCGATGCCCTGGGCCTGGATGCTCCGGCCCGAGGGGGTGAAGTACCGCGCGATGGTGAGCTTCAGCGCGCCGCCGTCGGGCAGGTCGACCACGGTCTGCACGCTGCCCTTGCCGAAGGTGCGCGTGCCCACGAGCGTCGCGCGCCGGTGGTCTTGGAGCGCCCCCGCGAGGATCTCCGCGGCGCTGGCCGTGTACTCGTTCACGAGCACCACCACGGGGAAGTCGGGCCGCGTGCCGGCCGCGTGGGCGCGGGCCTCGTCCTGCGCCGAGCCGTCGCGGCCGCGCGTCGAGACGATCACGCCCTCGGCGAGGAACTCGTCGGCGATGAAGATCGCCTCGTCGAGCAGGCCGCCGGGGTCGTTGCGCAGGTCGAGCACCAGCCCGCGCAGCCGGCCGTTCGAAGCCCGCGTGAGCTCGTCGAGGGCGCGGCCCACCTCGTCGCTCGCCCGCTCCTGAAAGCTCTTGATGCTCAGGTAGCCGACGCCGCCCTCCATCACGTGCGACTCGACGCTCGAGACGTGCACCACCTCGCGCACCAGGTCGAGGCGCAAGGGCTCCGACTGCCCGCGGCGCTGGAGCACCACGCGCACGTGCGAGCCCGGCGCGCCGCGCATGCGCCGCACGGCCTCGTCGACGTCGAGGCCGCGCGCGTCGCGGCCTTCGATCTGAAGGATCTCGTCGCCCGCGCGCACCCCCGCCCTCGCCGCGGGCGAGCCCGCGATGGGGGCGATGACCGTGAGGTAGTCGCCGCGCGCGTCGATCTCGACGCCCACGCCGCCGAACTGGCCCGTCGTGTCGCTCTCGAGCAGCGCGTACTCCTCGGCGTTGAGGTACGAGCTGTGCGGGTCGAGCGTGCCCACCATCCCGCGGATCGCGCCGTCGATGAGGCGGTCTTCGTCGACCGCGTCGACGTAGCTGTTCTCGATGTGAGCCATCACCTGCGAGAGCACCCCGAGGCGGCGGTAGGCCGACGCGCGCGGTGGGATCGCCGAGGCGCTGCGCTCCGCGAGGGCGCCCGCGCCGAACGACGCTGCGAGGGCGGCGCCGACGGCCAGCGCGCGCCACGAGGGGATGCGATGAGCGAGACGTTTGACCATGAGGGGCCGTTGAGTGTAGTTCCGCCGCGCCAGAAACGACAACGAAGGGGACGGTCGGGAGCGCTGCCTCCGCCGCCGATCCCTTGACGGCGGGTCCAGGTTTGAGAGACTCCGCCGCCCCTTTTCCGCGGTTCTTGAACGTGGGGATTCGAATCATCCCCGGAGGTCTCGACGACATGAAGCGGTTGACTCTCGCAGGCCTGCTCGCGGTGAGCGGGTCCCTCGCGGCGTGTGGCGGCGACAACGGCACGCCCACGCCGACCCCGGACGCCGGCAACGACGTGGTGACGCCCACCGACACCACCGAGATGGACACGGCGCCGCCCACCGACGGCCCCGCCGACGCCGCGCCCGACGCGCGCACCGACGCCACCGCCGACCGCACCGACGCGGGCGGCATGACCTGCGGCCGCCTGCCGTACACCGCGATCACGCGCATGGGCAACAGCACCACCGTGCGCGGCGACACCACCATGGCGTGGATGACCCAGACCAACCAGCCCACCGACGGCGGCATGACCCGCCCGATGGCCTCGCAGCAGGTGGTGCGCGGCCCCTCGGGCAGCCGCACGTGCGTGCCGATGATGGGCCAGGTCGCGTACTCGTACACCACGGGCCCGATGCCCGCGTCGCTGCGCGTCTCGACGACCAACATGGGCACGCCGCGCAACTTCGACACCGTGCTCTACGTCACCACGCGCTGCGCCAACACCCTCACGGCCGCCGCCTGCAACGACGACGACCCCGAGTACGCCTCGCGCCCCGACCGCCGCGTGTCGTCGCTGGTGACCACCGAGGTGCTCCCGGCGAACACGCAGGTGTTCATCATCGTCGGCGGCTTCTACCCGCCGGGCGACGGCATCACCACCGTCGACCACGGCATGTTCGAGCTGAGCGTCAACGAGCTGCCGGCCGTGGCCGAGGGCGGCGCGTGCGACGCCAACGGGCTCATGAACCGCTGCGGCAACGGCCCCGACATGACGGCCATGGTGTGCGTCGCCGACACCATCGGCGGCGACGCGGGCCACTGCCGCCAGCGCGGCAGCGTGGCGGGCGCGCTCTGCCGCACGAGCACCCCGAACTGTGACATGGGCCTCACGTGCACCGACGCCGGCGTGTGCGTCGCCACGGGCATGGCCGACGGCCCCTGCAACGCCCGCACGGCCTGCCCCGACGGCTACGCGTGCTCGAACACCACCTTCGGCGCGAGCACGGGCGTGTGCCGTCGCATCGGCACGGTGCTCGGGTCGGCCTGCCGCCCCGCGGGCGCCATGGGCGGCCGCTGCGACGCGCCCCTCGTCTGCTCGTCCGACGTCGACCCGACCGACACCACGCCCACCTGCGTGCGCGCCGCGATGATGGGCGCCGAGTGCGACGTGTTCCGCTCGGTGTGCCCCATGGGCTCGACCTGCGTGACCGCCAACGGCGCCACCGCGATCGGCACCTGCGTCGCCGACGGCACCGCGCCCCGCGCCCGCTGCCGCCCCTCGGGCACCCGCTGCGACATGATGCTCGAGTGCATCACCCTCGGCGAGGGCGCCACCGCGCAGGACCTCTGCCTCCGCCGCTCGACCACCAACATGCCCTGCGGCCCCGCGCTGCAGTGCCCCGACGCCGACACCTGCTACCTCAACGACCTCACCGACCGCCAGAACGGCGTCTGCGGCGCGATGGGCCAGGCCGGCGGCACGTGCAACATGGCCGCGCCCTTCTGCACCGGCTCGCTCCAGTGCAGCAACGCCGACGGCAACGGCATCTGCGGCAACGTGAGCACGATGATGGGCGCCGCGTGCGACCGCCTCCGCACCCGCTGCGGCACGGGCCTGAGCTGCGTGCTCGCGGCCGGCAGCCAGACCATGGGCACCTGCCAGCCCGACGGCTCGGTGGCCGGCGCCGAGTGCCGCACGGGTGACATGCCCTGCGCCTCGGGCCTCACCTGCAACGGCTCGGCCCTCAGCGGCGGCGTGTGCCAGCGCGCGGCGATGGCCGGCATGGCCTGCGACCCGATCAACGGCACCACGGCCTGCCCGGCGATGCAGTACTGCCTCGCGACGGCCTACAACGCCGGCACCTGCACCGGCGGCGCGACCGCGGAGATGGAGCCCAACGACAACCCCTCGAACGTCATGGGCCGCGCGGTCACCGCGCCCACGCTCATCACGGGCTCGCTCGGCCGCCTCGACGTCGACTGCGTCGCGGTCACCGTGCCCGCCATGGGCAACCTCGTCGCGATGGTCTCCGACGGCAACGGCCGCTGCCAGGTCAACCTCGGCGGCCGCATCGCCATGGACGTGTACAGCCCCGACGGCACCACGATCCGCGGCATCGCGCAGCAGAACGGCCCCTTCGGCTCGGGCTCGTGCGCCCACGTCGACGGCGCCCGCTCGATCCAGGCGTTCGCCGGCGGCCTCGCGGCGGGCACGTACTACGTCTGCATCCGCGGCGTGAACGACAACACGGCCAACCCCCCGGTCACCACCGACACCGTGCCGAGCTACGTGCTCAGCGTGAACCCCCGCCCGGCGATGTGATCGCCCCGCGCCCGCGGCGCCGCCGGGTGTAGAGTCCCCCGGCGGCCCGCGATGCGCCCCTCCCTCCACGCGACGATCCTCTTCGCGCTCGCCGCATGCGACGCCGCGCCCTCGACGCGAGACGCCTCCGCGCCCGACGCGGTCGCAGCCGACGACGTTCCCCCCTGCTCGATGCGCCCCGACGGCTCGAACGCGGCGTGCGTGCTGCGCGTGCGAGGCCGGGCCGTCGACACCGCGGGCGCGCCGCTCGCCAACGCGGTGGTCACCTACTGCGGCGCGGTGTGCTTCGCGACGAGCGCGACGGCCGCGGGCGACTTCACCCTCGACGTGGGCGACTTCATCGACGCGTCGGCGTACGCGCTGCTGGTGCACGGGCGACCCGACCACGCGAGCCTGCACGTGCGCTCGCCCGCGCCCGTCGACGGCGTGGTGACCTTCGAGCCCGTGGCGGTGCCGCGCTACGCCGACGTGGGCCCCGCGCTGCCCGAGGGCGTGAGCGCGGGCGGCGCGTTCACCGCGGGCGACGTGACGCTCACCGTGGCCCCCGGCACGACGCTCGAGTTCGACCTCGAAGACGCGCTCCTCGGAGAGCTCGGCCACCGCCTCCGCGCGGCGTACGTGCCGACTGAGCAGCACCCGCGCTTCGCCCGCGACGCGGGGCTCTCGGCGGTGTGGGCGCTCGCGCCCTTCAACCTCGTCGCCGACCGCCCCCTCGCGGTGCGCGTCGCCAACCGCGCGGGCCTCGCGCCGGGCGCAGCCGTCGAGTTCGTCACCGTCGGTCAAGACTACCTCCGCGCCCCGCCCACCGCAGGCCAGACGATCGTCGCGGCCACGGGGCGCGTCTCGCCCGACGGCGCGTTCATCACCACGGCCCCGGGCGCGGGTCTGTCGTTCCTCACATGGCTCGGAGTCCGTCCCCGGAGGTAATCGCCGCCCATGCGCACCCGACGCTTCGCGACCCCGCTCTCGCTCCTCCTCATGCTCGCGGCGTGCTCCGGCAGCAGCGGCGTGCCGCCACCCGTCACGGCCGACGCTGCCGCCGACGAGCCCGCCGCGCTCGACACGCCCGCGCGCGACGCGACCGACGATGACGTCGCGCTCGCGGACCTCGTGACCCCGCCCGACCGCGTCGGCGCCGACGACGTGATCGACGTCGTCGACGCCCACGACGTCACCGACGCCCACGACGTCGCCGACGCGGCCGCGACGGTGGGACCGTACCCCGCGGGCCCCTACGGCAACCGCGAGGGCGACGTGCTCGCGAACCTCTCGTGGGAGGGCTACACGAACCTCGCCGGGCGCGCGGTCTCGACGACGCTCCCGTACGGCCCGACGTCGATGCAGGCGGTACGAGAGACGGGGCGGCGCTACGGCATCGTGCACGTCTCCGAGTTCTATTGACCCGGCTGTCAGCACGCGGCCCGTGACCTGGCCGCGCAGGCAGCGACGGTGATCGACGCGGGAGGCGCGGTCGTCGAGGTGCTCGAGTCGTACGCGGGCGGCCCCGTGACGCGCGCGCAGCTCGACGCGTGGGTGAACACCTACCGCCTCCCCGTCACGTCGCTCATCGACCCCCCGGCCGAGCGCGTCACGCGCACGCTCATGACCTACGGCATCCGCGAGAGCCTCTTCGTCGTCGACCTGCGGACCATGCGCGTCGTGACGAAGTACAACGGCTCGGTGGCGGGCGTCGGGCCGTCGTCGGTCGCGATGAGCGTCGCCCGGGCGCTTGAGCTCCTGCGCGGCGGGATGTAGCTCTCCCGGTCGATGACCCTCTCCACCAACGACTGCGACGAGGTCTCCCTCGCGCTGCTCGAGATCGCCCGCGAGGCGGCGGCCGCGGTGCACGCGGGCTGGCGCACCGGCGTCGACGTCGAGCACAAGGGCGCGATCGACCTCGTCACCCGCTTCGACCGCGCGAGCGAAGACCTGCTCCGCGCGCGCTTCCGCGAGCGCCTGCCGGGCTTCGACGTGATCGCCGAGGAGGGCGGCGGCGCCGCGACGGGCGCGCGCCCGGTGCTCTGGGCCGACCCCCTCGACGGCACGACCAACTTCGCGCACGGCCACCCCTTCTTCTGCGTGTCGATCGGGCTCGCCGACGGCGACGTCCTCCTCGCCGCGGCCGTCGCCGCCCCCGCGCTCGCGCTCGAGTACCGCGCCGCGAGGGGCGCGGGCGCGTGGCGCAACGGCGCGCGCTGCGCGGTCTCGCGCACGACCTCGCTTCACGATTCGCTGCTGGCGACAGGCTTCCCGTACGACATCGCCACGCACGACGAGAACAACCTGCGGGAGTTCTGCGCCCTCGCGCGGCGCACCCGCGGCGTGCGGCGGTGCGGCTCCGCGGCCCTCGACCTGTGCCTCACCGCCGACGGCACCTACGACGGCTACTGGGAGGCGAAGCTCAAGCCATGGGACGTCGCCGCCGGCGCCCTCTGCGTGCTCGAAGCGGGCGGCGCGCTCACGGGCCTCGACGGCGCCCCCCCCGACATCCGCGCGGGCCGCCTGGTCGCCACCAACGGCCCGATCCACGGCGCCCTCCTCGCCGCCCTCCGCGAGGCGCGCGACGTCCCGGCGGTCACGTGGTGACGTACACTCGCCCCATGCTTCGAAGAGCGATCGTGTGCGCCGCGCTCGCCAGCGCGTGCGGATCCAAGACCGGCCTGCGCGACCTGCGCTTCGCCGCCGACGCGTCGACGAGCGACGCGGCGCCCGTCGAGCCCACGTGCCGCCCGCTGCGCGTGCGCACGCGCGTGAACGTCACGGTGCCGCTCTCGATCGAGGTCGACGACGCCGCGCCGCGCGCCACGGGCTACGCGTGGTCGGTGCGCCAGGCGCCGCCGCGCTCCCGCGCGACGGTGAGCTCCACGGGCGACCGCGGCGCGAGGATCACCCCCGACGTCGCGGGCACCTACGACCTCGTGGTGTCGACGCCGTACTCGCTCTCGACGGGCGCGCCGCTGCTCTGCCCGGCGTCGGTGGTGGCCGAGCCCGAAGACCCGCTCTGCCCCGAGTACGCGCTCGTCGAGCCCGCGGTGGTGGCGCTCCCCGGGTCGTCGATGCAGTTCGCGTTCGAGAGCGAGTGGTCGACGCCGCGCGTGAACGCGGGCGGCCCCGAGGGCGCGGGCATCGTCGCGAGCGACGACCCGGCCGACGACGTCGCCGCGCTCGTGTGGGAGTTCGCCGCCCCGCGCGACCTCGACACGACCGCGTCGGAGCTCGAAGGGCGCGTCGCGAGCTCGGTCGGCGCGACGCCCGTGCTGGTCGGCCGCGAGGGCGCCACGCACGAGGGCCTGCGCTACCGCAGGTCGTCGTTCCGCGTGGCGGCGCAGCCCACGACGGCGGCCGTGGTGCGCGACCGCGTGGCGCGCGACGTCGCGGGGCTCAACCCGGGCTACTACGCGCAGGGGTTCTCGACGCAGCGCACCTTCGTGGTCGAGGTCACCACCGTGCTGCGCCCCGCGGAGCGGCGCGCCGTGATGATCCTCGCCGCCGCGCCCGAGACGTCGTTCGACGACGCCGCGCGCGCCACGGCGCACCGGCTCCAGGACGTGACCAACACCTCGGGCCTCGCCGCCCGCACGGCCTCGCTCGACGTGACCTGCCAGCGCAACATGGCCACGCGCACGGTGACGGCCGACTTCCTCTGGCTCGTCGACACCTCGCGCTCGATGGAAGACGACCAGGAGCGCCTCGGCAACACGGCCGAGCGCTTCTTCCGCGAGATGAACGCCGCGGGCATCGACTTTCGCGTGGGCGTGATGCAGGCCGGCAGCCGCGCCGACGGCCTCGACCTCGACGACCCGGGCTTCGCGTGGATCTCGGGCGCCGACCCCGCGGGGCCGCGCCAGCTCGCGTGGCAGGTGACCTACCGGCCCTTTCGCGACGAGCCCGGCGACACCCTCTCGCCCTACCCCCTCGAAGGCCAGGAAGAAGAACCCCTCGCCGCGGGCATCGTCACCACCGAGGCCATGGACCGCCGCGCGCCCGCGGACCCCACGTCGCGAAGGAGCTTTCGCCCCGACGCGACGCGCGCCGCGTTCTTCGTGACCGACGAGATCGGCACCAACGACGACGGGCGGTACTTCTCGCTGAGCCCCGCGCGCTGGGGGGCCTCGGGCCCCGACCGCGTGCGCAACACGGCGCGGTGGTACGGCGAGCACGGCTTCCTCACGTTCGGCATGGCGAACCTCTTCACGCGCGCGCAGTGCCCCACGGTCGAGAACTTCGTCGCGTGCGTGGTGATCGGCAACGGCGGCGCGTACATCCCGCTCGACACGGCCCTCGACGCCGAGGTGTCGGCCGCCCTCTCGCGCATCGCCGACGCCGTCGCGGGCGCGTCGAGCGAGTTCACCCTCGACCGCCCCCCCGTGTCGTCGACGCTGCGCGTGGCCGTCGACGCGCGCCTCGCGCCCCGCTCGCGCGCCGACGGCTTCGACTGGAACCAGGACGCCCAGACCCTCGTCTTCCGCGGCAACACGTACCGCCCGCGGCGCGGTCAGGCCGTGCGCTCGGCGTACTTCTGGTGGACCCGGCGATAGCCGCGACGGAGAAGACTCAGCGGCGGTGACGGCGGCCCGCGCCGGGCGCTCCGAGCTGCTCCTGCACGCGCTGCACGGCGCCACGCGCCGCGACCTCGATCGCCGCGCGCGCGAGCCTGGGGGTGGGGTCCGCCGCGCCGGCGTAGACCTGCTCCGAAGCCGACGCCGAGGTGTTCACCGAGCCGATGATGTTGTGCGAGGGCTCTTGAAGAATCGCGAGCGAGAGCTCGGCGCGCACGCGCACGCCGCCCGCGTCCTGCGTGCGCTGCAGGGTCACGAGCGAGCCCTCGAGCGCCGACCAGTGCATCGCGCGCGCGCGGAGCCGCGCCTGCGCCACCGCCGGGAGCGAGCCGGGGTGCAGCGCGAGGTCGGGCGACGCCGAGACGGCCTGGCGCAGCGCATGACGCAGCACCTCGAGGTCCGCGGGGTCGCCCGACGCGCGGTTGTAGACGTTGTTGACCGACACGACCATGCGCACGTCCCGCCAGTCCACGGCGGCGGGCGCGGGCGTGACCGCGGCCGCGGGGGCGGGCGCGCTCGGAAAGCGCACCGCGCCGAACGCAGGCCCCGGCGGCACGGGCAGCGACGAGAGCGCGCGCACGCTCGCCTGCACGGCCGCGCGCACGTTGCGGTCGCGGTCGTTGAGGTGGCTGTTGAGCGCGACGATCGCCGAGCGATCGCCGAGCTCTCCGAGCGAGATGGCGGCGGCGCGGCGCACGCCAGGGGCGCGGTCGTGCAGCGCGGCCTCGAGGGCCTGGCGGCCTCCCTCGGGGCGGGTGCGCACGATCTCCTGCACGGCGCGCACGCGGGTGCGAGGCGCGGGCGCGGCGCGCAGCGCGGCGAGGGGAGCCGCCATGCCCTGCGCGCTCGCGCGGGGCGCATGGAGCCCCAACGCGAGGGCGAGGAGGATGACGACTGAGGCGCGGGTCGAGCGAGCTTGATCTCTCATGGTCACGTGCCTCACGACGGCGGAGAGGTACGCTACCTTGAGCCTCGCAAGCTCATCAATGGGGCGAAGGCTTCACAATCACGTGGGCGGCGCACCGCAGTTGGGGCAGCGACCGAGCTCGGCCGCGTACACCGACTTGCAGTGCGCGCACGCGCGGCGCCCCACGCGCGCGTCGGGCGCGATGGGCTTGAGCGTGGGGAACTTCACGGCCATCTCCGCCGACGACATCACGTCGTTCGGATCCGAGGGCACCCAGACGACCTCCATGGCCTGCAGCGCGCCGGGGCCCGCGAGCAGCACCTGCAGGTCCGCGCGCAGCGCCTCGCGATCGGTCGCGGGCCTGAAGCCCGTGAGGCGTCCGCGCCGCGCCACGAGCAGCGTGACCACCACGAACCCGCCGCCCTCTTCAGCGCGACCGCGCGAGGCCGGTGCGTTGATCTTTCGCACGCCGCCGGCGTCGGCGCGCACGGTTTCGACGATGTAGCGGCCGCGCTCCTGATCGACGGCGGCCTGGAACTGCTGCTGCGTCACCTGCATCGACAGCCCCTCGCTCACCGCGTGATGGGTCATGTACGCGGCGTCGAGGTAGCGCGAGAGCGCGGTCGCCATGGTGCGCGCGGCGCTCTCGAGCGCGTCGGGGGTGTTCTGCATCTGCATGGTCTGCGCGATGCGATCGAGCTCGCCCTGCACCTGCGCGCGCACGGTCGAGTCGAACGCGATGGCGAGCGCGCCGAGCGAGAAGGTGTCGGGCGTGAAGTCGCCGCCGGGCATCTCCCCGTACCCGCCGCCGGTGGGCACGTAGGCCATCGGCGCGCCGCCCTTGCGCTTGCTCAGCGCCATGCCGATGAGGATCACCACCACGAAGAACATCACCACGCAGCACAGCGCGCCAGCACCTCCGCCGCCGCTCGACGAACCGCCGCCGTAGGAGCCGCCCCCATACGAGCCGCCCCCGTACGAGCCGCCGCCCCAGCTCGTGCCCGACGAGCGGCTGCTCCCCCAGCTCGACCCCGACGAGCGACTGCCGCCCCAGCTCGTGCCCGACGAGCGGCTGCTCGACGACGACGACGAGCGACCCGACCCCCAGCTCGACCCGCCGAAGCTGCCGCCCGTGTGCTGCGCCATCACGGCGAGGGGAGCGAACAGTCCCAGCACGACCACCAGGAACAGCCACACCCTGATTCTCTGCATGGCGCGTACGTTACGCTGGCGCCGCGCATGACACCAGCGGCGTGTTTGCGCGCGACTCGCCTCAGCGCGCGCAGGAGAGCTGCGACGCGACCACGCGCGACGCGCCGTGCGGGGCCGCCTCGCGGCGCAGCACCACGGCGGCGCCGTCGGGGCTCACCGCGAGCGACGCGAGCGCGGGAGCGCCCGCGCGCACCACCGTGGGCGCCGCGACGCTGCCGTCGGACGACGTGCGCGCAACGAGCAGCCG